>NZ_JBFAOU010000119.1:0-24556 GCF_040675365.1 Catellatospora sp. NPDC049609
CAGACCGGACCGGGAGGACTCCCACACATCATCCTCACTGTTGGGAAGGGCACCTTCTACAACGCATGGCGTTAAGAAGGTGCCCTTCCTTTCGGGTCAGGGGGTGCGGAGGCGGAGGCGGGTGCGGGCGGCGGGCCAGTCGGCGGCGAGCATGCTGAAGGTGACCGTGTCGCGCCAGGTGCCGTCGGGGCGCAGGCGGTGGTGGCGGTGTACGCCCTCGCGCTGGGCGCCGAGGCGGGCGATCGCGGCCTGGGAGCGCTCGTTGCGGTGGTCGGTGTGCCACTCGACGCGCTCGCAGCCCAGCACGTCGAAGGCGCGTTCCAGCAGCAGCAGCTTGGACTCGGTGTTGACGCCGGTGCGCCACGCCTTGCGGGCCAGGAAGGTGTGGCCGATGCCGAGCTGGCGGTGCCGGGTGTCGATGGCGTAGTACGACGTGGTGCCGAGGACCTCGCCGGTGGCGCTGTCGCGCTGCAGCCA
This sequence comes from Catellatospora sp. NPDC049609, assembly GCF_040675365.1. Lineage (NCBI taxonomy): Bacteria > Bacillati > Actinomycetota > Actinomycetes > Micromonosporales > Micromonosporaceae > Catellatospora > Catellatospora sp. NPDC049609. The sequence continues at coordinate 478 of NZ_JBFAOU010000119.1, forward strand.
CGGGACCCGCTCGCCGCGGTGCCGCATCTCCAGCGCGGTCTCGATGTGCGCGGCCATCTCGGCCCGGTCGCGCGGCGGGCGGCTGCTCAGCCAGCGCCAGACCTCCTCGTCGCCGCCGACGGCGGCGAACAGGTCGTCGGTGTGCGCGAGGTCGAGCGGCTCCAGGGTCACGTGGGCGCCGCGCATCACCACGGGCTCGTGCCACGGGCCGCGTTCGAGGCCCAGGTAGTCGGGGACGGGCACGGTGACGCCGGGGGCCGGCTCGGGGCGGCCCTGCTCGACGCGCAGCGGCAGCACGCCCGCCCAGTGCGGCAGGGCCAGGTCCTCGTCGTCGTCGCCGGCGGTGCCGGTGCGGGCGCGCACCGAGACCTCGTCGAGCGGCAGCGCGAGCAGGACGGTCTGGGCCAGCTCCTTGGCCGACGGCGGCCGGGTCCGCGCGGCGTGGCCGGGCGCGATCTTCTCGGCCAGCGCGGTGAACACGCGGCGCCTCTCCGCCTCGTCGGTGACCGGCACCGCGGTGCCGTGGGCGATCACCGAGCGGTAGTTGGCGCTGTGGTGGAACTGCGAGCGGGCCAGCACCAGCCCGTCGAGGTGGGTCACGCAGGCGGCCACGCGCAGCCCGCCGCGGGACTCCAGCCCCATCCGGCCGCCGCTGGAGCCGTGCAGGTAGAGCGTGTCGTCGACGCGTACGTGCAGGGTGGGCAGGACCCGCGGCTCACCGTCGAGCACGAAAGAGAGGGTGCAGTGCCACGCCTCGTCGAGGATCGCGTGCGCGGCGGCGCGGTCGTAGGACATGCGCTCGCGCATGCGCAGCGCCGTGGTGCGCGGGGTCTGCGGGTAGCCGTCCATGCCCGCCTCCTTGACTCGAAATTTCGTACTAGTACATACTTGGCTTTGTGACAGTACGATATCCGATCACCGGTGGCACGGCAACGGCGATAGCGGCCTCCGTCGAGGAGGGGGTGCGCCGCGGCGCCCTCGCTGCGGGCGACGCGCTGCCGAGCGTGCGCGCGCTCGCCGCCGAGCTCGCGGTCAGCCCGGCCACCGTCGCGGCGGCCTACCAGCGGCTGCGCGACCGGGGGATCGTGGTCACCGCGGGCCGCCACGGCACCCGGGTGCGTGCGGTCACCCCGATCTCGACGTCCCGCGCGGTCCGGTCGGTGCCGCTGCCCGCCGGGGTGCGCGACCTGTCCGACGGCGAGCCCGACCCGGCCCTGCTGCCCGACCTCGCGCCGGTGCTGCGCGCGGTCGCCGACGAGCTCGCCGCCGGGGCCGCGATGCCGCTGCGCTACGCCGACGCCGGGCCGCTGCCCGAGCTGCTCGACCGGGCCCGGACCCGGCTGCCGCAGCTGCCCCGCGACGCGGCATACACCCTGGTCAACGGGGCTCTGGACGGGCTGGACCGGTTGCTCGACGCGCGGCTGCGGCCCGGCGACCGGGTGGCCGTGGAGGACCCCGGCTGGGCCGCGCTGCTCGACCTGGTCGCGGCCCGCGGGCTGGTGCCGGTGTCCATGCCGGTCGACGACGAGGGCCCCACCACCGACGGGGTGCGCGCGGCGCTGGCCGCCGGGGCGCGCGCCGCGATCGTGACCGTGCGGGCGCAGAACCCGACCGGCGCGTCGGTCAGCGCGGCCCGCGCCGCGGCGCTGCGCCCGCTGCTGCGCGACGTGTTCGTGATCGAGGACGACCACGCGGGGGAGCTGGCCGCGGTGCCGCTGCACCCGGTCGCGTCCGGGCCGGCCTGGGCGTTCCTGCGCAGCGCGAGCAAGCCCTACGGCCCCGACCTGCGGTGCGCGGTGCTCGCCGGGGACGCCGAGACCGTCTCCCGGGTGGCGGGACGGCTGCGCCTGGGCGCCGGCTGGGTCTCCGGGCTGCTGCAGCGCACCCTGCTCGCGCTGTGGACCGATCCCGAGGTGGCCGCGGGCATCGCCGCCGCAGGGCGGGTGTACGACGAGCGCCGCAGCGCCCTGCTCGCGGCCCTGCACGCGCGCGGCCTGGCCGCGACCGGGCGCACCGGGATCAACGTGTGGGTGCCGGTGCCCGACGAGACCGGGGCCGTCGCGTCGCTGCGCGACGCCGGGTACGCGGTCACCCCCGGCCACGTCTTCCGCACCGCCACCGGCCCCGGCATCCGTCTCACCATCGCCACCCTGCGCCCGGAGGAGGCGGACCCGCTCGCCGCCGCGGTCGCCGCCGCCGTCCACCCCCACCCCGGCGCCCTGCGCTGACCCGTTCTCTCTACGCGGCACCCAGATAGACGTTGGCCTATCACATCGACTCAATCGAGATCGAAGTCGATGTGATAGGCCAACGTCAATGCAAAAGCGGGGCAGCAGGCCCGAGCGGGCCGCGGCCGGCTCAGCCGAAGAGGTCGTCGAGGAACGACTCCTTGTGCTTCTTGTGGTGGCCGTGGCTCTGGTGCTTGTCGTAGCGGGGGTACTCGCCCGAGTCGTGGTCGCGGTAGCCGTGGGACGAGTGCTGCTGGGGCGGCGGCGGGGCGGCGTGCTGCTGCTGCGGGCGGCTGCCGTGCCAGGCGTTCTCGGCCTGGGTGAGGCGCTCCAGCTCGCCGCGGTCGAGGAAGATGCCCCGGCAGTCGGTGCACTGGTCGACGGTCACCCCGTTGCGCTCGTACTGCCGCATCTGGCCGTGGCATTTCGGGCATGTCATCTGCATACGGCCGAGCCTACCCAGCGGTGTCCAGAGCCGATCATGGGTAATCCGCGGCCCCGGCGCGGGCCGCGCCGTACGGTGACGGCATGACGACGTTGCACGGCGACCGGGTGACGCTGCGCCCGGCCGGCCCCGCGGACGTGGACCGGCTCGCCGCGATCCGCGCCGCCCCCGAGGTGCACGTGCGCTGGCAGGGCGAGGACCTCGCCGCGGAGATCGCCGACGACCTGGACGACCCGGACCTGGAACTGCTCGTCGTCGAGCACGACGGGCGGGTCGTCGGGGCGATCCAGTGGTCCGAGGAGTCCGATGCCATGTACCGGCACGCGGGCATGGACCTCTACCTCGACCCGGCGGTGCACGGCCGGGGGCTGGGCTCCGACGCGGTACGCACGCTGGCCCGGCACCTGATCGACGAGGTGGGGCACCACCGCCTGGTGATCGACCCCGCGGCGGACAACATGGCGGCCATCGCCTGCTACGCCAAGGTGGGCTTCCAGCCGGTGGGCGTGATGCGCCGCTACGAGCTGGGCCCGGACGGCACCTGGCACGACGGCCTGCTCATGGACCTCCTCCCGGAGGACCTGCGCTGACCCCGGAAACGGCGAAGATCGCCGTCTCAGGTCAGGAAGCGGGCTCGCGCCACGCTCTCCCACCTGAAACGGCGACCTTCCCCCGCCCGACAAACCGGGCGCACCCGTGACTAGCGACGCAGCCAGGGCAGCGACGGGTCGAGCAGGTCGCGCTCCTTGAGGTCGGTGTAGAGCGGGACCTCGTCGGGGAAGTAGCCCCACGCGTGGTCGCCGCCGTCGACCGGGTCGTCGATCCGGCCCTCGAGCGCGCCGACCAGCTGGCGCTGGACCGGGTTCAGCCGCGCCACGTGCTCCGGCGCCGGCCGCTCGTCGCGGGTCGCGATCCAGCGGAAGGTGTAACCGAAGAAGACCGCCTTGCGGGTGATCTCCGAGTAGTTGTTCGAGCGCGCGTGCCAGATGCGGCGGTCGAAGAAGACCGCGTCACCGGGGTGTACGCAGACCTCGGTCGCGCCGGCCGGGTCGGGCCACTCGATGTCGCGGCTCGGCGGGCCGTCGATCCGGTTCATCTTGTGGCTGCCGGGCACGACCTTGAAGTTGCCGCGGCCGGGCTCGGAGACGTCGGAGAGCCAGAACGCCAGCTTGACCGACAGGCGCGGGCGCGGGTCGGTCTCCAGCTCGCCGTTCTGGCGGCCGCCGTCCTGGTGCCACTCGAAGCGGTAGGGCTTCGGCTGCTTGATCGGCGGGTGCACGTCGAGGTGCGAGTGGTAGACGTGCACGTTCCAGCCGATCATCGACCAGACCAGCGGGAACACCGCCGGGTGGTCGACGAGGCCGTTCAGCTCGGGGCAGCTGGCGACGGCGCTGAGCTTGTGCAGCGAGGCGTCCGGGCCCAGCTTTCCGACAGCCGCGTGCTCGGCGTAGACGCGGTCGACGGCGGCGGCGTAGTGCGCGACCTCGTCGGGCGACAGCACGTTGCGAACGATCAGGTAGCCGTCGCGCTCGAACTGCTCACGCTGCTCGGCAGTCATCGCGCGAGGCGTGACGGGGGTGATGGTCACGGGATGGTCCTCCCCGATCGGCTGGGTGGCGCGACGACGCGTCGCCCAGTGGCTCTTTCCGAGGTGACAGCGGCGCTGCCTCCTCGCACAGGACGTTCCAGCGGGGCCCGGAGTTGCCGAACGTGGCGCGGTCTGACCGGACGGTTGATGCCCGGTCGGGGGGACCGCTTCACGTGGCCCGTACTGGGGGTTCAGTTCGCCGACGACGATACCCGAGTCATTCTCAACCGGCCGGGGCCGGTGCGAGCGACGTCGATCAGGCAAGGTAGGTGATGCGTACGCACCCCTTACCACCCCCGGGAGTCCCTCATGGCGCCGAACGCCACCGCGCGCGCCGCGGTGCAGGCCAGAACCATCCGGCTGCTCATGATCGTCGAAGTCGTCAGCGGTCTCGGCGTGGCGATGGGCATCTCGGTGGGTGCGCTGCTGACCCGCGAGATGGCCGGCACCGCGCTGTCCGGCGTCGCGCAGAGCGCCGCCGTGGTGGGCGGCGGCGTGCTGGCGGTGCCCGCCACCGCGCTGATGAGCCGGTACGGCAGGCGCCCCGGCCTGGCCCTGTGCTACCTGGTCGGAGCGGTGGGCGGGGTCGGTGTGCTCGCCTCGGCCCTGCTGGACTCGATCCCGCTGCTGTTCGTCGGCTTCTTCCTGTTCGGCGCGGGCAGCACGGCCAAGCTGCAGTCCCGCTACGCCGCCACGGACCTCGCCGAGCCGCACCGGCGCGGGCGGCAGCTGTCGCTGGTGGTCTGGTCCACCACGCTGGGCGCGGTGGTCGGCCCCAACCTGGCCGCCCCGCTCGGCCACGCGCTCGACGGGTACGGCGTGCCCGTGCTGGCCGGACCGTTCGCCTTCGCGGCGGCGTCCTTCCTGCTCAGCGCCCTGCTGCTGACCGTCTTCCTGCGCCCCGACCCGCTGCTGCTGGCGCAGGCGGCCGGGGAGACGCAGATCACGGCACCCGTCCCGGCAGTGGCCGCGGCGCCGGTCGCCGCGACCGTGCCGAGTGCCGCGACCGGACCGGTCGCCGCGACCGGGCCGGAGCCTGCGACCGGGGCCGGCACCGGCGCCGGGCTTGAGGCCGCGATCGGGCCGAGCGCCGGGACCGGGCTCGGCACGGTGATCGGGTCGAGCGCTGCCACCGGGCCGGGTGCCGCGCCGACCGGGGGAGCCGCGGCCGCCCGTGGCGCCGGGCAGACGCTGGGGGCCGCGGCGCGGGCGGTGCTGGCGTCGCCGCCGGCCCGGCTCGGCATGGCCGCGATGGCGCTGGGCCACCTGGTCATGGTCGCGGTCATGGCGATGACCCCGGTGCACATCGGCGAGGGCCACAGCGCCCCGGACACGCTGCGCATCGTCGGCTTCGTGCTCAGCCTGCACGTGGCCGGCATGTACGGCCTGTCCCCGGTGGTCGGCTGGCTGGCCGACCGGGCGGGCCGGCTGCCGGTGATCCTGGGCGGGGTGGCGCTGCTCATCGCCGCCTGCGCGGTGGCGGGCACGGCCGGGCACGACACCGCCCGGCTCACCGCCGCGCTGATCATGCTGGGGCTGGGCTGGTCGGGCACCATGGTCGGCGGCTCGACGCTGTTCACCGAGTCGGTGCCGATGGCGGTCAAGGCCCGCGCGCAGGGCCTGTCCGACCTGGTCACCGGGCTGGCCGGGGCGGGCGCCGGGGTGCTGTCCGGGATCGTGGTGGAGCTGTCCGGGTATCCCGTGCTGACCCTGCTCGCCGGGCTGAGCACCATTCCGCTGCTCGCGCTGGCGCTGCGCCCGACGACGCTGGCCGCCGTGGCGCGGGCGAAGGTGGCAGACTAGCCGGATGCGACGGACCGACTTCTGGGAACGGCTGACCGCGGTGTTCGGTCCCGCCTACGCCGCCAGCGTCGCCGCCGACCAGGTGCTGCCGCAGCTGGGCGGGCGGACGATCGACAGCGCCCTGGCCGACGGCGAGGAGGTGCACCTCATCTGGCGCGCGGTGTGCGACCACTACGCCGATCGGGTGCCCGCGCGCCTGCGCTGAGCCCCGCGCGCAGGAGGCCGGACGGCACGGTAAGCCTGCGGACACGCCTACGGCGTGGCAGGATGGCGCTCGTACACATGTTCGGCTATCGTCCTGACCAGTGCTCCGGATGACGCGTGCTTGTCCACAGGCTGGCGTGCCCGCATCGCCTTTGTCGGACCCAGCGCCTAGCGTGTCCGCGTGACGGTGACGAAGAAGGCTGCGAAGTCGGCGACTGACAGTGCCCTAAAAGAGGTGGCGACGAAGATGGCGACCAACCCCGATAAGAGCAAGGCCCTCGACCTGGCGCTCGCCCAGATCGACAAGCAGTTCGGCAAGGGCTCGGTGATGCGCCTCGGCGAGCGCCCGCAGGTGCAGATGGCGATCATCCCGACCGGCTCCATCGCGCTCGACGTGGCGCTGGGCATCGGCGGCCTGCCGCGGGGCCGCATCGTGGAGATCTACGGTCCGGAGTCCAGCGGAAAGACCTCGCTGGCCCTGCACGCGATCGCGAACGTGCAGCGCGGCGGCGGCATCGCGGCGATCATCGACGCCGAGCACGCCCTCGACCCGGAGTACGCCAAGGCCCTCGGCGTCGACACCGACGCCCTGCTGGTCTCCCAGCCCGACACGGGTGAGCAGGCGCTGGAGATCGCGGACATGCTGGTGCGCTCCGGCGCGCTGGACCTCATCGTGATCGACTCGGTGGCGGCGCTGGTGCCCCGCGCCGAGATCGAGGGTGAGATGGGCGACAGCCACGTCGGTCTGCAGGCCCGCCTCATGAGCCAGGCGCTGCGCAAGATGACCGGTGGTCTGAGCAGCTCCAACACCACGGCGATCTTCATCAACCAGCTGCGCGAGAAGATCGGCGTCATGTTCGGCAGCCCGGAGACCACCACCGGTGGTAAGGCGCTGAAGTTCTACGCCTCGGTGCGCATGGACATCCGCCGCATCGAGAGCCTGAAGGACGGCACCGAGGTCGTGGGTAACCGCACCCGCGTCAAGGTGGTCAAGAACAAGGTCGCCTCGCCGTTCAAGCAGGCCGAGTTCGACATCATGTACGGCAAGGGCATCTCGCGCGAGGGTTCGCTGATCGACGTGGGCGTCGAGCAGAACATCATCCGCAAGGCCGGCGCCTGGTACACGTACGAGGGCGACCAGCTGGGCCAGGGCAAGGAGAAGGCGCGCGAGTTCCTGAAGGAGAACCCGGACGTCGCGGCCGAGATCGAGAAGAAGATCCTGGAGAAGCTGGGCGTGGGCCAGTCGGGTGCCTCCGACGCCGCCGGCGGCCCGGCGCTGCCCCCGGTCGACTTCTGATCGGCCCGCCCGAGAGCTGACACACCCTCATGGTGGGACGACGGCGTGGTGCGCGCACCGGCCGGGGATGGGACGCGAAGCCGCCCGCCCCGGCCCGGTCCGCGCGCCCCGGCGACGACCCGGACGACCCGTCCGGGCAGGTTGACGACGACCGGCACGGGCGGGACGGCTCCCCGGGCACGGGCGGCGGTGCCGCCGCGGCCCGGTCGGCCGGCGGCGGCTGGGGCCGCTACGGCGGGCGCGGCCGGGGCGGGCCGCCCGACGGCTCCGAGAGCGTCGCCGGCGGGGAGCCCCGCTCGCGGCGCGAACGTGAGCAGGCCGCCAGGGATCCTCACGAGCTGGCGCGGGAGATCTGCCTGCGCCAGCTCGCCGTGCGCCCGCGCACCCGGGCGGAGCTGGCGGCGGCCCTGGCCAAGCGCGGCGTGACCGAGGAGGTCGCCGCGTCGGTGCTGGACCGCTACGACGAGGTCGGCATCATCGACGACGCGGCGTTCGCGCGGGCCTGGGTGTCCAGCCGTCATCACGGCCGCGGCCTGGCCGCCCGCGCGCTGAGCCAGGAGCTGCGCCGGCGCGGGGTGGACCAGGAGGTCGTCACCGAGGCGCTGGCCGAGCTGGACGACGAGACCCAGGAGCGCACCGCGTACGAGCTGGCCGTGCGCAAGCTGCGGACCACGCGCGGCGAGCCGGACGCCGTGTTCCGCCGGGTGGTGGGCGCGCTGGCGCGCAAGGGCTACCCGGGCGGAGTGGCGGTGCGCGCGGTCAAGGAGGCGCTGGCCGCCCGCAGCGCCGAGGACGCGGAGCTGGCCGAGCTGATCGACCCGGACGCGTACGAGCTGCCCGAGCAGTGACGTCCGGCGCGGCCCGGTGGAGCAGCGCGCCGTACCGGACAGTGAGATGGAGAACACCTTCCGGAGTCGGGTTCGCGACACGCCGGGAACGACGCGTGTCGGTGGGTGCGTCACAGTTCGGCAACGGTGGTACGCCGGACAACCGGACACAATGGGCGATGCGTCCTTCTTGGTGTCCGATCATGAGTTCTTGACCGGACCACCATCGGCAACCTAGCCTCGCAGGAGAGGTATCACCGACCAGTACGTGTTAAACCACACAACATAGAACGTGTAACAGTACGACAACAGTTTTGCCTGGTGAGGACACGCGCAGCCGCTGTACCCCTGCGGCTGCTTACATGTAGTGGCAGCTCAGGGCCGTTGTAGCGGTTCGAGAGCGATGGTGCGTAGGCGCGCCTGCCCGAAACGGGCGGGTAGCGCCGAATCGTGCCGTGCGCGTCGTGTTGCGGGTCCGCGCACTCGGTCGGTCTGCCTCCGCGCCGGCACCACCGTGTCGGCGGACAGGAACGTCAGGAGGCGGCCATGAGCGAGTACGGGCGAACGGCATGACCCCGATGGAAGGGGTGCTGCTCGCAGCGGTCATCGTTCTCGCCCTCCTGGTGGCGGGGACGCTGGCGCTGGGCGTACGGCTGATGCGCCGCCTGAGCGCCCCCACCGCCCCCACCGGACAGCCGCTGAGCGTCATCGTCGACGACCCCGAGGCCGTGGCCGAGCGGGAGCGCCAGCGCCAGACCCTGGTCGAGCTGCAGAACTCGGTCGCCGACGCGCAGGCCGCGCTGGAGACCGAGCGCCGCTCCGTCGCCTCCGCCCGCGCCGAGGCGACCGCCGTGCGGGCCGAGAACGCCGCGGCCAAGGCCGAGGTGGCCACGGCCCGGGCCGAGGCGCAGCGGGTGCTCGACGCGGCCCACGCCGAGGCCGACACCGTGCTGCAGCGGGCCCACCGGCAGGCCGAGGAGGACGCCGAGCAGGTGCGGTCCACCGCCCGGCGCACCGGCGAGCGCGAGATCGCGATGCTCACCTCCACCGCGAAGGAGCAGGCGGCCGAGGCGGAGCGCCGGCTGCAGCGCCTCGACGAGCGCGAGCGCATGCACGCCGCCGAGGCCGAGCGGCTGGCCGAGCGCGAGCGCCAGCACGTCGAGGAGGCCGAGCGCATGGCCGAGCGGGACCGGCGCATCGCCGCCGCCGAGGCCGAGCTGGGCAAGTGGGAGCTGGCCCTGCAGGCCAAGGAGCAGGAGCTGGCGCAGGCCCAGGAGCAGCGCCGCAAGGAGCTGGAGCGGGTCGCCGGGCTGACCGCGGACGCGGCCAAGACCGAGCTGGTGGAGAGCATCGAGGTGCAGGCCAAGCGCGAGGCGGCGCTGCTGGTGCGCGACATCGAGGCCGACGCCCGGTCCACCGGCGAGTCGCGGGCCCGGCACATCGTGGTCGACGCGATCCAGCGGGTGGCCAGCGAGCAGACCGCCGAGAGCGTGGTCAGCGTGCTGCACCTGCCCAGCGACGAGATGAAGGGCCGGATCATCGGCCGCGAGGGCCGCAACATCCGGGCCTTCGAGACGGTCACCGGCGTCAACCTGATCATCGACGACACCCCCGAGGCGGTGCTGCTGTCCTGCTTCGACCCGGTGCGCCGGGAGGTCGGCCGGCTCACCCTGGAGAAGCTGGTCCTCGACGGGCGGATCCATCCGCACCGCATCGAGGAGGTGTACGACGTCGCCCGGTACGAGGTGGAGCGGATGTGCCAGCGCGCTGCGGAGGACGCGCTGGTCGAGGTCGGCATCACCGACATCCACCCCGAGCTGGTGACCCTGCTCGGCCGGCTGCGCTACCGCACGTCGTACGGGCAGAACGTGCTCAAGCACCTGGTGGAGACCGCGCACATCGCCGGGATCATGGCCGCGGAGCTCAAGCTCGACCCCGACCTGATCAAGCGCTCGGCGTTCCTGCACGACATCGGCAAGGCGCTCACCCACGAGGTGGAGGGCTCGCACGCGCTGATCGGCGCCGACGTGGCCCGCCGGTTCGGCGAGAGCGACGAGGTGGTGCATGCGATCGAGGCGCACCACAACGAGGTGCAGCCGCAGACCATCGAGGCGGTGCTGACCCAGGCCTCGGACGCCTGCTCCGGCGGTCGGCCGGGGGCGCGGCGGGAGTCGCTGGAGGCGTACGTCAAGCGGCTGGAGCGCATCGAGGAGATCGCCGGGGCCAAGAGCGGCGTCGACAAGGTCTTCGCGATGCAGGCCGGCCGGGAGATCCGGGTCATGGTGCGCCCGGAGGAGGTCGACGAGATCGGCGCCGCGGTGCTGGCCCGGGACGTGGCCAAGCAGATCGAGGAGGAGCTGACCTACCCCGGCCAGATCCGCATCACCGTCGTCCGCGAGTCCCGCACCACCGAGATCGCCCGCTGACGCACCCCGCCGCCGGTCCGGGGGACCGTGGTGAACGCCGAAGATCGCTGGTTTGTGTCAGAACCTGAAGTGTGACTGCACCTCTCGACACGAATCAGCGATCTTCCCGGCGCATCCGGCCCGGTGAGAGGGCTGGCCGGCGGTGGGCTGACGTCGAAGGCCCCCTCCCGGAGCGCCGGGAGGGGGCCTTCGCGCGTGTCGAGCGGGCGTCAGGCGGCTACGCCGCCGCCGTCGCCCAGGCCCGCGGCGGCCGTGTTCGCGGCGGCGGCCCTGGTGCCGGGGTTGGTCACGCCGCGGCGGTCGGCCCGGCGCTTGAGCAGGTGCGCGATCAGGGTGAGCGTCGCGTTGATCACGATGTAGATCAGCGCCAGCACGAAGAACGTCGGCACCACGTTGCCGAACACCGCGTAGCTCTTGCTGCCCTCGAGCATCAGCTCGGGGTAGGCCACGATGTAGCCGAGCGCGGTGTCCTTGAGCACGACGACGAGCTGGCTGACGATCACCGGCAGCATGCTGCGCGCCGCCTGCGGCACCAGGATCATCCGCATGACCTGCGACTTGACCAGGCCGAGGCTGTACGCGGCCTCCGACTGCCCCTTCGGCACCGCGAGGATGCCCGCCCGGAACGCCTCGGCCAGCACCGAGCCGTTGTAGAAGGTCAGGCCGATGACGACCGACCAGAACGGCTCGACGAACGTGCCGAAGACCCAGAACCCGCCGTACGACAGGAAGAAGATCATCAGCAGCACCGGCACGGCGCGGAAGAACTCGACGACCACGCCCGCGGGCACCCGGACCCAGCGGTGGTCGGACAGCCGGGCGGCGCTGAACACCAGGCCGAAGGCGAGCGCGAACAGCATGGCCAGGGCGGCGGCCTCGACCGTGGCCAGCAGACCGGGCAGGGCGTAGTCGGTCCAGAAGTTGACCGGCTGGCCGTTCTGGGCGATGACCGTGCCGAAGAACGGCTCCCACTTCTGCCAGGTCCACTGCTCGGTGCCGTCGAAGGCCCGGTAGATGCCGTAGAGGCCGGCGAGCAGCAGCACCGCGAAGACGACGCTGAGCACGCGGTTGCGCAGGCGGGCGCGGGGGCCGGGGTGGTCGTAGAGCACGCTCGCGCTCATCGGGCCTCCAACCAGTCGGGGCGGGACGGGTGCGGGGCGGTGGTCATCGGCGCACCGCCAGGCGGTTGGCCAGCGCGCTGAAGCCGTAGCCGACGGGCACCAGCAGGGCGACGAAGGTCAGCGCGAAGACCGCGAAGATCGCGATCGTCTGGTCGCCGCGGGCCTCGATGAGGGTCTTCATCGCGTTGGAGGCCTCGGCAACGCCGATGACGCCGGCGATGGTGGCGTTCTTGGTCAGGGCGATGACGATGCTGCCCAGCGGGGCGACCACCGAGCGCATGGCCTGCGGCAGGATGATCAGGCGCAGGTTCTGGGCGAAGGTCAGCCCCAGCGCGCGGGCCGCCTCGGCCTGGCCCAGCGGCACCGTGTTGATGCCGGAGCGGATCGCCTCGCAGACGAACGCGGCCGTGTACGCCGACAGGCCGGTGACCGCGAGCCAGTAGTTGTTGACGTGGATGTCGTCGGAGAACTCGACGCCCACCGCGCTGTAGAGCCCGAAGAAGCAGAACAGGATGATCAGCGTCAGCGGGGTGTTGCGGAACAGGTGCACCCAGCCCGCGCCCACGGCGCGCAGCACCGGCACCGGCGACACCCGGCACGCCGCCAGCAGCAGGCCCAGCACCAGCGCCAGCAGCGAGGAGGCGCCGGTCAGCTTCAGGATCATCAGGAAGCTGTCGATGTACAGCTGCAGGTTCGCCGGATCGGAGAAGACGTCCATCCTCGCCCTTCAGTAATGCTCGGCCGTCACGAATGCGGGTGGGACGGGCGGCGGCCGCCCGTCCCACCCGGGATGATCACGCGGGGCAGTTGCTCAGCTTGCTGACGTCCAGGGTCGGCGCCGGGGTGCCGCTCTTGCCGAGCGTCGCGTCCCAGGCCGCCTTGTACGAGCCGTCGGCCACCGCGGCCTTCAGGATGTCGTTGATCTTGTTGCAGCCGGCCTTGTCCTCGAGCTTGAGGCCGATGCCGTAGGGCTCCGAGGAGAACGGCTTGCCGACGACCTTGAACTTGCCCGCGAACTGCGACTGGGCCGCGTAGCCGGCGAGGATGATGTCATCGGTGGTCACCGCGTCCACGGTGCCGTTGTTCAGCGCCTCGACGCACTTGGAGTACGCGTCGAACTCCTGCAGCTGCGCCTTCGGGAACTGCTCCTTGATCCGCTTGGCCGGGGTGGAACCCGCCACCGAGCAGACCTTCTTGCCCTCCAGGCCCTCCGGGCCGGCGATCGTCGAGTCGGTCTTGACCAGCAGGTCCTGACCGGCGGTGTAGTACGGGCCGGCGAAGTTGACCTTCTTCTTCCGGTCGTCGTTGATGGTGTACGTCGCCACCACGATGTCGACCTGGCCCGACTGGATGAACGGCTCACGGTTGGCCGACACGGTCGTCACGTAGGTGTTCTTCGCCGGGTCGCCGCCGAGGCCCTTCGCGATGATCTTCGCGATCTCGACGTCGAAGCCCTCGTAGGTGCTGCCGGTCTGCAGGCCGAGACCGGGCTGGTCCGCCTTGACACCGAACTTCAGGGTGCCGGCGGTCGCCTTGCCCACCAGCGGGCTCTCGCCCGACGGGGTGCCCGGGGTCTCGCTCTCGCTGCCGCACGCGGCGACGCCGAGCGCGAGCACTGCCACGGCCGCCACGGCGGCCAGACGCTTCATACGCATGGAATGTGTCCTCCCTCATCAGCCCGGCCCCACGGTCAGCGGCGCCGGAGTTGCACCCGCCGTCGGTCACGACGACGGAGTCTCAGTGCTGCAGGACCTTCGACAGGAAGTCCCGCGCCCGCTCGCTCTTGGGGTTGCCGAAGAACTCGGCCGGCGGGGCTTGCTCCACCAGCTGGCCGTCAGCCATGAAGGCGACCCGGTCGGCGGCGGCCCGCGCGAAGCCCATCTCGTGGGTGACCACGATCATGGTCATGCCCTCCTTGGCGAGCGAGGTCATGACGTCCAGCACCTCGCCGACCATCTCCGGGTCCAGCGCGCTGGTGGGCTCGTCGAACAGCATCGCCTTGGGCTGCATGGCCAGCGCACGGGCGATCGCCGCCCGCTGCTGCTGGCCGCCGGACAGCTGCACCGGCAGCTTGTCGGCCTGGTTGGCGATGCCCACCCGGTCGAGCAGCGACAGCGCGCGCTCGCGGGCCACCGCCTTGCTCTCCTTGCGCACCTTGACCGGGCCGAGCATCACGTTCTCGAGCACGCTCATGTGCGCGAACAGGTTGAACGACTGGAAGACCATGCCGACCTCGCTGCGCAGCCGCGCCAGGGCGCGGCCCTCGTCGGGCAGCTCGCGGCCGTCGAAGCGGATGGAACCCGAGTTGATCGTCTCCAGCCGGTTGACGGCGCGGCACAGCGTCGACTTGCCGGAGCCGGACGGGCCGATCACCACCACCACCTCGCCGCGGTCGACGGTGAGACTCACGTCGCGCAGCACGTGCAGGTCTCCGAACCACTTGTTCACCGCGTCCAGCACAATGAGCGGTTCGTGGGACATGCCACCGTCCTTTCGGCTTCCTAACATCGTCGTCCCAGTGACCTTAGAACGGCCGCAGCCTCGGAGCAGCGGCTGGATGGTCACGAGCGGGTAACTCTCCCGGATTGCCTACCCGCCGCGGTCACCGGATACCCTGGTCGGTTGAGATGACTACCCAGCCTGAAACCCAGCCCGCGCCCGCCCGCACCTACGAGGTGCGCACCTATGGGTGCCAGATGAACGTGCACGACTCCGAGCGCATCTCGGGCCTGCTCGACGGTGCGGGCTACGTCCGGCTGGACCCCGCCGCGGAGCCCGGACGCACCCCCGACGTGGTGGTCTTCAACACCTGCGCGGTACGCGAGAACGCCGACAACCGCCTCTACGGCAACCTCGGCCACCTGCGCCCGGTGAAGGACAAGCACCCGGGCATGCAGATCGCGGTCGGCGGCTGCCTGGCGCAGAAGGACCAGGGCGAGATCGTCAAGAAGGCGCCGTGGGTCGACGTCGTGTTCGGCACGCACAACATCGGCTCGCTGCCGGTGCTGCTGGAGCGGGCCCGGCACAACGAGCAGGCCCAGGTCGAGCTGCTGGAGTCGCTGGAGGTCTTCCCCTCCACGCTGCCGACCCGGCGCGAGTCGACGTACTCCGGCTGGGTGTCGATCTCCGTGGGCTGCAACAACACCTGCACCTTCTGCATCGTGCCCAGCCTGCGCGGCAAGGAGAAGGACCGCCGCCCCGGCGACGTGCTCGCCGAGGTCGAGGCGCTGGTCGCCGAGGGCGTCCTGGAGGTCACCCTGCTCGGCCAGAACGTCAACACGTACGGCGTCGAGTTCGGCGACCGGCTGGCCTTCGGCAAGCTGCTGCGCGCCACCGGCAGGCTGCAGGACAAGGGGCTGGAGCGGGTGCGCTTCACCAGCCCGCACCCGGCGGCGTTCACCGACGACGTCATCGAGGCGATGGCGGAGACCGCGAACGTCTGCCACTCGCTGCACATGCCGCTGCAGTCGGGCTCCGACGCGGTGCTGAAGGCGATGAAGCGCTCGTACCGGGCCGACCGGTACCTGTCGATCATCGACAAGGTGCGGGCGGCGATGCCGGACGCGGCGATCACCACGGACATCATCGTCGGCTTCCCCGGGGAGACCGAGGCGGACTTCGAGCAGACCCTGCGGGTCGTCCGCGAGTCCCGCTTCGCCAGCGCGTTCACCTTCCAGTACTCGATCCGCCCCGGCACGCCCGCGGCGACCATGGACGACCAGATCCCGAAGGCCGTGGTGCAGGAGCGCTACGAGCGGCTCGTCGCCGCCCTGGAGGAGATCACCTGGGCGGAGAACAGGAAGCTGGTCGGCCGCGAGGTCGAGGTGCTGGTCGCGGTCGGCGAGGGCCGCAAGGACCAGGCCACCGGCCGGATGTCCGGCCGCGCCCGCGACGGCCGGCTGGTGCACTTCGCGGTGAGCCCGGAGCAGGCCGCCCTGGTGCGCCCCGGCGACATCGTGCACACGGCGGTCAGCTACGCCGCGCCGCACCACCTCAACTGCGACGGGCCGCTGGTGTCGCACCGGCGCACCCGGGCCGGCGACGCGTACGAGGCGGGGCGCGCGGTGCGTACCCCCGGCGTGCTGCTCGGGCTGCCCACCATCGGCAAGCCGCCCGCGCAGCCCGCCCCCACCGGCGGCGCCTGCGCCACCTGCTGAGGAGCGTTTTCCCTCCCGGATCCGTTAAGAAGGGCACCTTCTTCTACGCATAGCGTGAAGAAGGTGCCCTTCCTTTCTGGGAAACGCGGGGCTGAGCTGCGCGGATATTTGCCAAACGGACATTAGGTTTGAATCCCGGTATTGTCGGCGAAATCAAGTAATCCTCTGTCTTGGTTTCTCCTCCATCTCCCCGGGAGACCCGCATGCGAACTGGTGTTTGGCTGGTCGGAGGGCGGGGGTCGGTCGCCGTCACCAGCATGGTCGGAGCCGTCGCGCTGCGCGCGGGGCTCGCCGAGCCCACCGGATGTGTCACGGAACTGCCCCAGCTGCGCAGCCCCGCCCTGCCGGGCCTGGGCGACCTGGTGTTCGGCGGCCACGACGTGATCTCCACGCCGCTGCTCAAGCGGGCCGAGGCGCTCGCCGACGCCGGCGTCCTGCCCGCCCGCCTGGTCACCGCGCTGCAGCCCGACCTGAGCGCGCTCGACACCCAGGTGCTGGCCACACCGCGCGGCGCGACCCAGGCCGAGACCGCCGCGCTCGTCGCCGCCGACCTCGACGAGTTCCGCCGGCGCCACGAGCTGGACCGGGTCGTCGTGGTCAACGTGTCGTCCACCGAGCCCGCCGCCGCGCCGCACGAGGCGCACGCCGCGCTCGACCTGCTGCACGCGGCCCTGCGCGGCGACGCCACGGTGCTGCCGCCCAGCTCGCTGTACGCGTACGCGGCGTTCGGCGCGGGCTGCTCGTTCGTCGACTTCACCCCGTCCACCGGGGCGCGGCTGCCCGCGCTGGCGCAGCTGGCCTACGAGCGGGGCGTGCCGTACGCCGGGCACGACGGCAAGACGGGGGAGACCCTGGTCAAGTCGGTGCTCGCGCCGATGTTCGCGATGCGCAACCTGACCGTGCGCACCTGGTCCGGGGCGAACCTGCTCGGCGGCGGCGACGGCGCGAACCTGGCCCAGCCCGCGCCCAACGCCGCGAAGGCCGCCAGCAAGCAGCGGGTGCTCGCCGAGACGCTGGGCTACCAGCCGCAGGGCGACACGCGCATCGAGTACGTCGAGGACCTGGGCGACTTCAAGACCGCCTGGGACCTGGTCACCTTCCACGGGTTCCTGGGCACGCCGATGCGCCTCGACTTCACCTGGCACGGCTGCGACTCGGCGCTGGCCGCGCCGCTGGTGCTGGATCTGGCCCGGCTGACCGCTGCCGCGCACACGGCCGGGCGCAGCGGACCGCTGCCGGAGCTGGCGTTCTTCTTCAAGGACCCGCTGGGCGACGTGCCGCACGGCCTGTCCGCGCAGTGGGAGGCACTGGTCCGCATGGTGGAGGGCCTCGCGTGACCGCGGTGCCCGAGGCGATCCCGGCCGCCCGCGCGCTGCGCGTCGCCCAGGGCCAGCGGGTCCCCGCCCGGCAGGCGGATCTGCGCCAGACGGCCGCCCGCGAGGCGGTCGCCGCGGACCGTGCAGGCGCGGTCGCGCCGGTGGCCGCGGTCCGCTCGGGTGTGGTCGCGCCGGTGGCGGAGGATCGCGCGGCTGTGGTCGCGCCGGTGGCGGCGCATCGTGGGACCGGCTCGGTCGTCCGCCCGGTGGCTGCCGGGGCGAGGCCCGCGCACGCGCGCCCGGGTCCCGTTCTTCGGCGTGACGCCGGCGCGTCGGCAGATCTTGTGCAGTTGATGTCGCCAGGGCGACACGAAGTGCACAAGATCTACGCGAGGCCTCTTGCGGAGGGCGGCGGGAGCCGCTGGAAGGCGACGTTGCGGGCGGTGGCGGAGCTGGTGCGGGCGCCTGCGGCGCTGTCGGTGCCGGGGGACGTGATCGCGGGGGCCGCGGCGGCGGGCACGCTCGACCGGCGTACCCCCGGACTGGCCGCGGCGTCGGTGTGTCTCTACTGGGCGGGGATGGCGGCCAACGACTGGGCCGACCGGGAGCTGGACGCGGTGGAGCGGCCGGAGCGGCCGATCCCGAGCGGGCGGATCACGCCTGGGACCGCGCTGGGCCTGGCGGCCGGGCTCACCGCCGCCGGGGTCGGGCTGGCCGCGTGGGCGGGCGGGCGCCGCGGCCTGGCGACGGCAGCGCCGCTGGCCGCGATGGTCTGGGCGTACGACGTGAAAGCCAAGAACACCGCGGCCGGTCCCGCCGCGATGGCCGCCTGCCGGGGGCTCGACGTGCTGCTCGGCGCGTCGTCCGGGCGGGTCGGCAAGGCGGTGCCCGCGGCGCTGACCGTCGCCGCGCACACCTGGACGGTGACCGCGCTGTCGCGGCGGGAGGTGTCCGGCGCGGACACCCGGCTGCCGCTGACGACGCTGGCCGGCACCGTCGCCGTCGCCGCGACCGCGGTCGGCGTGAGCTCCCGCCGGGGCAGGCGCGCGTGGCTGCCCGCCGCCCTGGCGGGCTGGTACCTGACGCACTACGGGCGGGCGCAGGCCCGCGCCGCCGCCGAGCCGAGCGCCGCGCGCGTACGCGAGGCCGTCGGCTCGGGCATCACCGGCCTGCCGACCCTGCAGGGGACGCTCGCCGCCCGCCACGGGTCCGGCCTGGCCGGGCTCGCCCTCGCCGCCGCCGCGCCGCTGGCCCGGCGCCTGGTCCGGAGGATCTCCGCCACATGAACCTGCGTTTCGGGTACGGCACCAACGGCTTCGCCAACCACCGCCTCGGCGACGCGCTGGCCGTGCTCGCCGAGCTGGGCTACGACGGGGTCGCGCTCACCCTCGACCACCACCACCTGGACCCGTACGCCCCCGGCCTGGCCCGCCGCGTCTCCGGTCTGGCCACCAGGCTGATGGAGCTGGGCCTGTCGGTGGTGGTCGAGACCGGGGCCCGCTACCTGCTCGACCCGCGCCGCAAGCACGCGCCCACGCTGCTGCACGACGAGCGCGAGGTGCGGCTGGACTTCCTGCTGCGCGCCGTGTCGATCGCGTCCGACCTGGGCGCGGA
This sequence comes from Catellatospora sp. NPDC049609, assembly GCF_040675365.1. Lineage (NCBI taxonomy): Bacteria > Bacillati > Actinomycetota > Actinomycetes > Micromonosporales > Micromonosporaceae > Catellatospora > Catellatospora sp. NPDC049609. The sequence continues at coordinate 19,504 of NZ_JBFAOU010000119.1, forward strand.
GGCCGTGTCGTGCTGGTCGGGGGTGCGCCCGCCCTCGGTCGATCCGCAGCTGGCCTGGGACCGGCTGGTCGACGGCTGCGCCCGGCTCACCGAGGCCGCCTCGAAGGCGGGCGTGCCGGTCGGCTTCGAGCCGGAGCCGGGCATGTTCGTGCAGGACCTGGCGGGCTGGCGCACGCTGCACCGGGCGCTGGGCATGCCGCGGGTGTTCGGGCTGACCCTCGACATCGGGCACTGCCGCTGCCTGGAGCCGGAGCCCATCCCCGACTGCATCGCGGCGGCCGCGCCGTACCTGGTGAACGTGCAGATCGAGGACATGCGCCGGGGCGTGCACGAGCATCTGGAGTTCGGCGAGGGCGAGATCGACTTCCCGCCGGTGCTGCGGGCGCTGTCCGCGGCCGGATACCGCGGGCTGGTCGGGGTGGAGCTGCCCCGGCACTCGCACGCCGCGCTGGAGGTGGCCCGCCGCTCGCTGTCGTTCCTGCGCAAGGCCGCGGGTCAGCCCGCCGCCGCGGTCAAGCCGCCGGCCGCGCCCGGCCAGCGCCGCCCGACCGGGGCGGTGCCCGGACCGGAGGTGCTGCGCGCCGCGCTGGCTTGTGTCGACGACGGCGGCTGGCTGGACGAGGCGCTGCGCCGGGTCGCCGCCGACCCGTCGGTGATCAGCCGGTTGTTCCCCGCCGCGGCGCGCCGCTGCGGCCGGGGCCCGGTGGGCGTGCCCGGCTGGACCGCCGACGAGGCGGCGCGGGCCGTGCTGCTGGCGACGCTGCCCGCCGAGCGCACGGGCGCGCAGGTCCGCGCGCTCTACCGGTACGGCGACGCCGCCGAGAAGCGCGCGGTGCTGCGCGCGCTGCCGATGCTGCCGATCGGCGCCAGCGCGGTCGAGCTGCTGCACGACGCGATCCGCACCAACGACACCCGGCTGGTGGCCGCGGCGCTGGGCCCGTACGCGGTGCACCTGGACGCCGCCGCCTGGCGCCAGGCCGTGCTCAAGTGCGTGTTCATGGAAATCCCGCTGTCGGTGGTGGACGGGCTGGAGCACCGCGCCGACGCCGAGCTCGCCGCCATGCTCGCCGGGGTCGCCGACGAGCGCGGCGCCGCCGGACGGCGGCTGCCCGCCGACGCCGCGGCGCTGCTGGAACGCCTCACCGCCGAGAAGGGCATCTGATGCGCATCTTCGACCCGCACGTGCACATGACCTCACGCACCACCGACGACTACGAGGCGATGGCCGCCGCCGGGGTGCGCGCCGTGGTGGAGCCGTCGTTCTGGCTGGGCCAGCCGCGCACCAGCCCCGGCTCGTTCGCCGACTACTTCGACGCGCTGATCGGCTGGGAGCCGTTCCGGGCCGGGCAGTTCGGCATCCGGCACTTCGCGACCATCGCGCTGAACCCGAAGGAGGCCAACGACCCGCGCTGCCGCGAGGTGCTGGAGCTGGTCCCGCGCTACCTCGACAAGGACGCCGTGGTCGCGGTGGGCGAGATCGGGTACGACTCGATGACCCCGCAGGAGGACGAGGCGTTCGCGGTGCAGCTCGGGCTGGCCGTGGAGTACGACCTGCCGGCGCTGGTGCACACGCCGCACCGGGACAAGGTGCGCGGCACCCAGCGCAGCCTCGACGTGGTGCGCGAGTCCGGCATCGAGCCGGGCCGGGTGGCGATCGACCACCTGAACGAGGTGACCGTGGAGCTGGTCCGCGACACCGGCTGCTGGCTGGGCTTCTCGATCTACCCGGACACCAAGATGTCGCCGCCGCGCATGGTGGAGCTGCTGCGCCGGTACGGCTGCGAGCGCATGCTGGTCAACTCGGCCGCCGACTGGGGCCGCTCGGACCCGCTGCTCACCCTGCGCACCGGCGAGGCGATGCTGGCGGCGGGGTTCACCGAGGACGACGTGGACCGGGTGCTGTGGCGCAACCCGGTGGAGTTCTACGGCGCGTCGGGCCGGCTCGACCTGGCGGACGCCGCCGAGGTGGACGCCGCCGGCGACGCATCCGGCCCGACCGGCGAGTTCGCCGGGAACTCGATCAAGCGTGGGGGCGCCTGATGCGGCTGGCACACCCCGACGGGCAGACGGTGCACCTGAGCTACTGCACCAACGTCCACCCGGCAGAGGACCTCGACGGCATCGTCGCGCAGCTCGACGCGTACGGCACCCCCATCCGGGAGCGGCTCGACGCCGACGTGCTCGGGCTGGGCCTGTGGCTGGCCGCCCCGGCCGCCTCGGCGCTGGCCGCCGAACCGCACCTGCGCCGCAGGCTGCGCCGGGAGCTGGACCTGCGCGGGCTGGAGGTGGTCACGCTCAACGGCTTCCCGTACCAGTCCTTCCAGGCGGAGGTGGTCAAGCACGCCGTCTACCACCCGGACTGGACCACCCCGGAGCGGCTGCGCTACACCCTGGACCTGGCCCGGGTGCTGGCCGACCTGCTGCCCGACGACGCGGTGCGCGGCTCCATCTCCACCCTGCCGCTGGCCTGGCGCGAGCCGTGGGGCCCGGCGCAGGCGGGCATGGCGCAGCGGGTGCTCGACGAGCTGGCCGACGGGCTGGCCGGGATCGCGGGCACCACCGGGCGCACGGTGCAGGTCGGGTTCGAGCCCGAGCCGGGCTGCGTGGTGGAGACGACCGAGCAGGCGGCGCGGCTGTGGGCCGGGATGGACGGCGACTGGCTCGGCGTCTGCCTCGACCTCGCGCACCTGGCCTGCGCCTGGGAGGAGCCGGCCGAGGCGCTGTCCCGGCTGGCCAAGGCCGGGCTGCCGGTGGTCAAGGTGCAGGTGTCGGCGGCGCTGACCGCCGACGACCCGGTCGCCGCCGAGGCGGCCCTGCGCGGGTACGACGAGCCGCGCTTCCTGCACCAGACCCGGGGCGCGCGCGGCGAGGCCGCCGACGACCTCGGCGAGGCGCTGGACCGGCTGCTGCCGCGCCCCCGGCGCACGCCGCAGCCGTGGCGGATCCACTACCACGTGCCGCTGCACGCCGAACCCGCCGCGCCGCTGGGCAGCACCCTGCCCGAGCTGCGGGTGGCGCTGAAGGAGCTGTTCGGCGGGCCGGTCGCGGGCTGCGACCACGTCGACGTGGAGACGTACACCTGGCAGGTGCTGCCGCCCGCGCAGCGGCCGACCACCCCGGAGCAGCTCGCCGCCGGCCTGGCCGCCGAGCTGGCGTTCGCCCGCGACGAGCTGTGCGCGCTGGGGCTGACCCCGTGCCCGCCCGCCGAGCCGCTGGGCACCATGGAGCTGCAGGAGGTCCGCCCGTGGACGCCGTGACCCCGCTGGTCGTGCTGGACGTGGTCGGGCTGACCCCGCGCCTGCTGGAGCACATGCCCCGGCTGCGGGCGCTGGCCGGATCCGGCTTCGCCGCGCCGCTGGGCACGGTGCTGCCCGCGGTCACCTGCTCCGCGCAGTCCACCCTGCTGACCGGGGTGCTGCCCGCGCAGCACGGCGTCGTCGGCAACGGCTGGTACTTCCGCGACCTGGGCGAGGTGCTGCTGTGGCGGCAGCACCACGCGCTGGTCGGCGGCGAGAAGGTGTGGCAGGCGGCGCGCCGCGCCCGGCCCGGCTACACCGTGGCCAACATCTGCTGGTGGTACGCCATGGGCGCGGACGTGGACTGGACCGTCACGCCCCGGCCGGTGTACCGGGCGGACGGCCGCAAGGAGCCCGACTGCTACACCGACCCGCCGCAGCTGCACCGGGCCCTCACCGCCGAGCTGGGCACGTTCCCGCTGTTCCAGTTCTGGGGGCCGGGCGCGGGCCTCGCCTCGTCCCGCTGGATCGCGAACGCGGCCCGGCACGTGCTGCGGGCGCACCAGCCCGACCTGACCCTGGTCTACCTGCCGCACCTCGACTACGACCTGCAGCGCTTCGGCCCGTACGGCCCCGAGGCGGCGGCCGCCGCCCGCGAGCTGGACGGGGTCGTCGGCCCGCTGCTCGACGACGCGACGGCGCGCGGCGCGACCGTGGTGGCGCTGTCGGAGTACGGCATCACGCCGGTGCGCCGGCCCGTGGACGTCAACCGGGCGCTGCGCGCCGAGGGCCTGCTCCGGGTGCACACCCAGGCCGGCATGGAGTACCTCGACCCGTGGACGTCGCGCGCGTTCGCCGTCGCCGACCACCAGCTCGCGCACGTGTACGTGCCCGACCCGGACGACCGCCGGATCGTCGCGAAGATCTGCGCGAACCTGCCGGGGGTGGCCGAGGTGCTCGACGAGGCGGGCAAGGCCCGGCACGGGCTGGACCACCCGCGCTCCGGCGAGCTGGTGCTGGTCGCCGAGCCGGACTCGTGGTTCACGTACTACTACTGGCTCGACGACGCCCGCGCCCCGGACTTCGCGCGCCTGGTGGAGATCCACCGCAAGCCCGGCTACGACCCGGCGGAGCTGTTCTTCGACCCGGCCGCGCCGCTGGCCGCCAAGCGCCGGGCCGCGACCGCGCTGCTGCGTAAGAAGCTCGGCATGCGCTACCTGATGAGCGTCGTCGGCCTGGACGCCGGGGCGCTGGCCGTCCGCGGCTCCCACGGCCGGCTGCCCGACCACCCCGCCGACGGCCCCCTGCTCATCTGCTCCGACCCCGCCCAGTCCCGCGACTCCTTCGCCGCCACGGACGTCAAACCGCTCCTGCTCCGCCTCGCCGGCCTCACCCCCTGACCCACCCCACCCCCACCGCCACCGCCCGGCCGGGCGCGGGCGTCCCGGTGCCGCAACTCTTGACGAGTCGCGGCCTCGATGTGTCTTCGAGGCCGCGACTCGTCAAGAGCTGCGGCAGGTAGATCGGCGGGCCGGCCAGGTCGCGGGCCGGCCAGGTCGCGGGCTGGGCTGGGTCGCGGGCTGGGCTGGGTCGCGGGGCGGGGTCGGTGCCAGGAGGACCCCGCCGGCCCGGCGCTGGCAGGCGCGGTCGGGCCGGCGAGACCTGGCACCCTTCCCGGCGGTCGCCGGGGGATCGATGCAGGGCGCCAGGAGCCCTCATGACCGGACACGCGGGGCGGGAAACCCCCGACTAGTCCGATGCGGACGGTCGCTTTGCTCTGCACACATATACGCACCAGAGCCGCGCGTGCGTATATG
>NZ_JBFAOU010000120.1:0-24443 GCF_040675365.1 Catellatospora sp. NPDC049609
CGCCGCCGACGGCTCCCGCCGCGACTCCCGCTCCTGCGCCGCGAGCTGCTCGACGGTCGCGGGCATGTAAGCAGAGCAAAGTCACGCGGCGGGGTGCTGCCGGAGCCGGTGTGGGGCGCGGCTTGTCGCAGGTCAGGTGCGGCTGTCGAGGTAGCCGGCGGCCTGGCGGGCGAACAGGTGGGCGTACTCGCCGCCGGTGCCGACCAGCTCCTGATGGGTGCCCTGCTCGGCGACGGTGCCGTCGCGCAGCACCACGATCCGGGCGGCGTCGCGGACCGTGTTGAGCCGGTGGGAGATCAGCAGGCTGGTGCGCCCCGCCCGGTGCTCGCGCAGCCGGTCGGTGATCTCGGCCTCGGCCTCGGCGTCCAGGCCCGCACTGGGCTCGTCCAGGATGAGCAGGTCGCAGCCGTCGCGCAGCAGGGCCCGCGCGAGCGCCACGCGCTGCCACTGCCCGCCGGACAGCTCCACCCCGGAGTCCGGGTCGTCCCGGTCGGCGGCGTCCAGGTAGACCCTGGTCAGCATGGTGTCGTAGCCGCGCGGCAGGGCGGCCACGGTGTCGTGCACCCCGGCCCGCCGGGCCGCGCCGGCGACGGCCGCCCGGTCGTCCAGCCGCGCCACGTCGCCGAGGCCGATGTTCTCCGCGGCGCTGAGGTCGTACGCCATGAAGTCCTGGAACACCACGCCGAGGCGGCGGCGCAGCTCCGCCGGGGGCAGGTCGCGCAGGTCGACACCGTCCCACCGGATCGCGCCGCGGGTCGGGTCGTAGAACCGGCACAGCAGCTTGACCAGCGAGCTCTTGCCCGCGCCGTTGCGGCCGACCAGGGCGACGGCCTGCCCGGCCGGGATGGTGAGGCTCACCCCGCGCAGCACCCAGGGCAGGTCGTCCTCGTAGCGGAACCACACGTCGTCGAACTCGATCCCGTGCCGCAGCGGCGGCGCCGCGGCGAGCGGGCGGTCTCCGGCGGGCAGGTCCGGCGGGGCCTCGGTGACGAAGCGGAAGTGCCCGAACAGCAGCAGCGCCTCGTGCGCCCGGCCCAGGTTGACGCAGGCGGCGCTGACCCCGGCCTGCACCCCGGCCAGCGCGGCGACGAAGACCGACACGTCGCCGACGGTGAGCGCGCCCGCGCGGGCCGCGCCGGCGGCCCAGACCAGGCCGGCGCCCGCGGCGGCCGCGCCGAGCACACCCTGCAGGCACTGCACGGCCAGCTCGCGGCGCTCCATGCGGCGGTGCCCGGCGTGGATCCGGCGCAGCTCGCCGATCATCCGGGCGCCGAACAGCCCGGACAGGCCGAACAGCCGCACCTCCTTGGCCGCGGTGACGCTGGTCATCAGCTGGGCGTAGAAGAACTCCCGGCGCGTGTTGCGGCCCAGCTCGCCGAGCATGTCGGCGCGGTGGCGGCTGAGCTTCAGCTCGGCGCGCAGCGTGGGCAGCGCCGCGACCAGCACCACCAGCAGCATCCAGGGGTTGACCGTGACCAGGGCGGCCAGGAACGCCGCGGCCGTGGCCACGCCCGTGCCGACCCCGATGGCGCTGGTGACCGCCTCGGCGGGGCCGGTCGGGCCGACCTCGGCGGCCAGCGACAGCCGGTCGTGGAAGCGCGGGTTCTCGAACGCGCGCAGCCCGTCCAGCCGGCCCACCGCCGCGTAGAGCTGCCGCCGGGCGGCCAGCCCGACCTGCCGCTGCAGCTCGGCGTCGGCGTACCGGCCGAGCTCGGGCAGCAGCACCGCGGCCACTCCGGCCAGCGCGAGCAGCAGCACCGGCGTGAGCAGGGGCGCGTCCGGCGCGACGATGCGGTCGAGCACCGTCTTCATCAGCCAGGCGACCAGCACCGGCACGCCCGCCGTCGCGGCGGCCAGCCCGATCCGGGCGGCGAGCCAGCGCGGCGCGGAGGTGGCGGCCAGCCGCAGGGCGGCTCGCAGGCTGTCGCGCACCAGGGTCACCCGGCGCTGCTCTGCGGCACCTTGTCCAGCACGAAGTGGCTGGCCACGACGGTATGCCCGGACAGCAGCGCGAAGGCCGGGAAGCCGTCCACGCCGAAGGCGCGCGACACCGGCCCGCGCTCGGGCTCGTTGACGACCCGCGCCACCGGCGCGATGCGCTCGCACAGCGTGTCGGCGGCGGAGCCGAGTCCGAGCACGACGGCCAGCGTCCGCTCCCGTCCGCCGATCTCCTCGGCGCGGGCGAGGAAGCCGGGCAGGCTCTCCGCGCAGGCGGGGCAGCCGGGGGACAGGAAGCCGACCAGGGTGTCGCCGTCGAGCTGGTCCGCGCTGACGGGCTCGCCGTCCACGGTGACGGCGGTGAAGGCGTCGACGCGGCCGCCCGCCACCTTCATGATCGGCTCGGGGTTGGCGACGCCCTCGATGCTGACGCGGAGCAGGGCCGACTGCTGCCGCAGCTGCCGCAGCACCAGGACGACCAGCACCGTGTTCAGCACGCAGGCCGCGGCGAGCAGGGCCAGGATCGCGGGCAGGTGCGGCATGGCGGCTCCGTTCGGGGCGGGCTCGGGCGGCGGGGCGGGTGCGGGCCACGCCGCGGCGGTCGTGCTCGCGGCCACCGCGAGCAGGGCGAGGTTGCGCGCCACGGCGGCGGCGGTCGGTGGGCGGGTGCCCGCGCCGAAGCAGTGGCACGCCTGGCGTACGCCCCGGCGCAGCATCAGCACGAGCGCGACCGTGAACGCGGCCAGCAGCCCGGCCGCCGCGAGCAGCGCGGGCACGGCCAGCGCGGGCACCGCGACGGCGACGGCCAGCGCGACCGCCAGCGCAGCCTCGGCGGCGACCACCCCCGCCGCGACCGGGCCGGCCGCGCGCGGGGGCAGGCCGAGGTTGCCGGGCAGCGACGCGCGGAACGCCGCGTACGCGCCCGGGTCCAGCAGCTTCGCCCCGGCCGAGAAGCCCAGCACCCCGGCCAGCAGGAGCTGGCCGGTGACGAGCAGCGCCCACGCCACGGTCAGTAGCCCACCTGGGTCACCGGCCCGCGCCGGAACGGCTCGCCCGCGGCCAGCAGGTCGGCCACGGCCTCGCTGAGCGGCAGCGCCAGGTCGTGCTGCATCCACATGAACTGGCCGCCGGGGTTGACCTCCAGGAACACGTGCTCGCCGGACGGCGTCACGATGAAGTCGACGGCGGCGTACACGATGTCCAGCTCGGCCAGCAGCCGCTGGGTCCGTGCCACGACGTCGTCGGGCAGCGGGCGGTAGGGGCCGTACGGCAGCTGGTTCTCGCCGCGCCAGTCCACCGTGGTGGTGGGCATGGCCTGCGAGTCGATGACCACAGGGAAGTACGTGTTGCCGATGACCGTCAGGCGCACCTCGTACGCCTTGTCGACGTACTCCTGGAACATGCACATGGTGTGGCGCACGCGGTCGGCGTGCTCCAGCACCTCGTCGCCGACGACGGTGGTGAACAGCCCGGCCGGGAACCCGCCCGGATAGTGGATCACGCCGCCGGTCAGCGCCTTGTAGACGATCGGCCCGTCCACGGACTTCACCAGGGCGGCGACCTCCTGCGGGTCGTTGGTCAGCAGGGTGCGCGGCGTGCGGAAGCCCAGCCGCTTGGCCAGCTGCAACTGGTACGGCTTCAGCTCCGCGACGGCGTCCACCTCGGGCCGGTTGATCCACAGGCAGTCCGTGGCCCGCATGACACCGCCGATGCCGTGCAGTGCCTCGTTGCGGGCGAACTGCTGCTCCGCCTCGCTCATGGCCGGGTCGAACGCGAAGGCGGTGGGCCGGCGGTACCACACCCCGGACAGCGAGTCGAGATCGACCCGCCGCCCGCGGTGCAGTAACGACCGCCGCTCGCCGTCGAAGTCCGATGTGGTGAACGTCAGCGTCTGGGGGAAGTAGCTCAGATCGACGCGGACGACGTCGGCGCCTCGCGCCTTGAGGCTCTTCACCACGGGGTCGACCGTGGGATCGAACTCCTGGGTCAGGATCAGCACCCGCGGGGTCGACGGCGAGTCGGACATGCTCGGCTCCTAGGCGCAGGCGTCGTCGGTGACGCAGTCGCCACAGCCGGAGCCGGAGGTGCGGGTCTTGGTGTAGATGCCCATGGTGATCTCGCCGGTCGGGGTGACCCAGACCTGCTCCTCGACGTCGTAGTGGCCGAGGGTCTCCGGAGCCTCCTCGGGCGTGCCCGGGTTCCAGTCGGCGAACAGGTAGCCGAACGGCTGCTGGTCGTGGTCCACCGGCAGCGGCTGGTCGAAGTCGTGCCCCTGCGTCATCGACAGGGACGTCCGCAGCGGGTTGCGGGTGAGCGTGGTCGTCATGCGGTCTCTCCTCTCCTTGCGGCCGGCGGGTCGCCGGCCGAAGCCGTGGGCTGGGTAAGCCCGATGATGCCGTCCACCTCGCCGGAGAAGACCCAGACCAGGTTCGCCTCGTCGTAGTGCCCGACCGACAGCGTCAGATCGGCCTCGGGGGCGTCGGGGTCGGGGCGTTCGTAGAGGTAGGCCAGTGGCGAGGCGGCACCGGTCCGGCGGTGCTCGCGCAGCCGCGGGTCGACGGCGCCGCGGACCACGAGCCGCGCGGTCGCGTCCAGCTCGGGACGGTCCAGCCGCAGCACGGTGGCGGGCACGAGGTCCGGCGGCGGTGCGGTGGGGCCGGCCGGTCCATCGGTCATCCTCAACATCTTAGGCGGAGAATGAGAGCTGTAAAGATTTAACTTTATTTGTGTACGACGGCGTAGAACTTCGCCGGACGGCACGGCCGGATCAGGCGCACGGCGCAGCCGTGGATGCGGCACGCAGGGCGGGCAGGGCGGCAGCCGTGCCTCACCCCGCGTGCCGCGTCCACGGCTGCGGAGCTGTCAGACGGGGTTTCTCAGCGGCGGGGACGCGGGCTCGGGCGGCGGCGCAGCGCGGCCACGGCGCCGGCGGCCTGCGCGTGCAGGCGGGTGCCCTCCAGTCGGCGCGACAGCGCGGCGGCCAGCCACAGCGCGCCCGCGCCGAGCAGCAGCACGCTCAGTCCGGACAGCACGAGCATGCCGGTCGGCGGCCCGGACACCCCGGTGCGCGGCAGCTCGTCGCCATCGTCACCGCCGTCGTGGTCATCGCGGCCGCCGTCGTCATCGCCGCCGTCGTCGTGCTGGCGGCCCGACGCGGACTTGGAGGGCGAGGCGGCGGTCGACGGGCCCGCGGACGGCTCCTCGGAGGGAGCCGTGCTCGGCGCGATCGACGGCGACGCCGAGTGCGTGCCGTAGCCCCGGTGCTTGGGCCGGTCGTCGGGCTTGGCGTCGGCCGGACCGGCGAGCGTCAGCATCGCCAGCGCCGCCGCCAGGACGATCATCGTCGTCGCGAGGGCGGCGAGGAATGCCTTGCGGGACTGCTCCCAGGACATGTGCATGGATCGTCCTTCGTGACCGCCGGGTGGCGGGGTAGGTGGGCACGACCGCGGGGCCCGAGCCGGGCTGCGGCACCACACGTCCAACGCGACCGGCCTGCGGCGGATACGGGGAATGTGATGATTTGACCAGGTCTGCTGGGCCGGTTTGCTACTGATCGAGCCGTTTCTGGGGCGGTACGCCCTCGGTTGAGTGACGGGCGGGCGACGAGCGGGAGGGCGGCCGGATGGCGACGGGAACTGCGGGTGCGGTGCGCATCGGGCGGCCGGCGGTCGTGGTGCCGGTCGCGGTGGCGGCCGTGGCACTGGCCGCCTGGTGGCTGATCGGCGCGGACGAGCACGCCGGGGCGCCGGCGCCGGGGCTCGCCGCCCAGGAGCAGGACCACGATCACGGCCTCGGCCTGGCCCGGCTCGCCGCCGCCTTCGCCGGGCTGGCCGGGCGGCGCGAGCTGACGCCGGGGTTCGCCGCGCTGGCGCTGCTGGCCGCGCTGGCGCTGGGCGCCGGGCACGCGCTCGCACCCGGCCACGGCAAGCTGATGATGGCGACGTACCTGGTGAACGAGCGCGGCACGCTGCGCCAGGCCGCCTCGGTGGCGGGCACCGTCGCGGCCACCCACACCGCCGGGGTGCTGGCGCTGGGCGTGCTGCTGGCCGCCGGGCTCCACTTCGCCCCGCACCGGGTGTACACGCTGCTCACGGCGCTGAGCGGGGCACTGGTGATCGCCGTCGGGATCTCCCTGCTGCGCCGCGCCTGGCGCGACCATGCCGCAGCCGCCCCGGCCCACGCCGCATCGGCCCTGGCCGGGCACGGGGATCCGGACGGGCATGGCGGTTGCCACGGGCACGGGCATGGGCACGGGCCGCGGCCGCCGGGCGTGCGCGGGGTGGTCGCGATCGGCCTCGCGGGCGGGCTGATGCCGAGCCCGTCGGCCGTGGTGGTGCTGCTGGGCGCGGTGGCGCTGGGCCGGGCCTGGTACGGCGTGCTGCTGGTCGCCGCGTACGGGGCGGGGATGGCGCTGTCGCTGCTGACGGTCGGGCTGCTGCTGACCCGGCTGCGCGACCGGCTGGCGCGGGCCCCGCGTGCCTGGACGACGCACCGCGCCTGGCGGCTGCTGCCGGTGTTCACCTCGTCCGTGGTGATCGTGGTCGGGGTGGGCGTCGCCACCACCGCGCTGCTGGCCTGATCACCGGCGACGGTCCACATAGGCCACTTCATCAATCTGGCATGGACATTAACAGTTAAGAGAGTTAATAATCAGGGCCATCCATTCAGAGGAGGGCTCGTGATCAGAAGATCCCGCATCGTCTCCGCCGCCCTGTCGCTGCTGGTCGCGGGCGGTATCCTCGCCGTCGCCAGCCCGGCGTCCGCGGCCAACCTGCTGGCCAACCCCGGCTTCGAGACCGGCACCCTGTCCCCGTGGGCCTGCACCGGCGGCCTCGGCTCGGTGGTGACCACCCCGGTGCGCAGCGGCACCAAGGCGCTGCAGGGCGCGGCGTCCGCTGCGGACAACGCCAAGTGCGCGCAGACCGTGTCGGTGCAGCCGAACACCGCCTACGTGCTGACCGGCTGGGTGCGCGGCAACTACGTCTACCTCGGCGTCACCGGCGGCGCGTCCACCTGGACCCCGGGCGCGGCCGCGTACACGCAGCTGTCCGTCTCGTTCACCACCGGCGCGTCGCAGACCAGCGTCGAGGTGTACACCCACGGCTGGTACGGCCAGGGCACCTACTTCGCCGACGACGTCAGCCTGGACGGCCCCGGCGGCACCGGCGTGCCCGGCGTGCCCGGCAACCCGTCGGCCGGCACCATCACCAACAGCTCGATCGCGCTGTCGTGGGGCGCGTCCAGCGGCACCGTGACCGGCTACCGGGTGTACGAGGGCACGACCGTGCGGGCCACCGTCACCGGCACCTCGGCGACCATCACCGGCCTGGCCACCTGCTCGGCGCACACGTACACGGTGGCGGCGTACAACGCCACCGGCGAGTCCGCCAAGAGCGGTGCCGTCAGCGCCACCACCACCGGCTGCACCAGCGTCCCGCCGACCCCGGGCGGGCTGGCCGTCACCGGCACCACCAACTCCTCGGTGTCGCTGTCCTGGAACGCCTCCTCCGGCGCGACCGGCTACCGCGTCTACGAGGGCACCACCGTGCGGGCCACGGTCACCGGCACCTCGGCCACGATCAGCGGCCTGGCCACCTGCTCGGCGCACAGCTACACGGTCGCGGCGTACAACGCCTCGGGCGAGTCGGCCAAGAGCGGGGCGGTCAGCACGACCACCTCCGGCTGCACCAGCGTCCCCGCGACGCCGGGCAACTTCCGGACCACCGCCGTCGCCAACAACTCGGTCTCCCTGGCCTGGAACGCCTCCACCGGCGCCACCGGCTACCGGGTGTACGAGGGCACCGCGGTGGTCGCCACGGTCACCGGCACCTCGGCGACGATCAGCGGCCTGGGCACCTGCTCGGCGCACGGGTACACGGTGACCGCGTACAACTCCGCAGGTGAGTCGGCCAAGAGCGCGGTGCTCAGCGTGACCACCACGGGCTGCGTCAACACCGGGCTGCCCAAGCACGCGCTGATCGGGTACCTGCACGCCAGCTTCGCCAACGGCTCCGGCTACCTGCGGATGGCCGACGTCCCGTCCTCCTGGGACATCATCAACCTGGCCTTCGGCGAGCCGACCTCGGTGACCTCGGGCGACATCCGGTTCCGGCAGTGCCCGGTCGCCGAGTGCCCGAACGTGGAGAGCGAGGCGGAGTTCATCGCCGCCATCCGGGCCAAGCAGGCCCAGGGCAAGAAGGTGCTCATCTCCATCGGCGGCGCCAACGGCCAGGTGCAGCTCACCTCTACCGCGGCCCGGGACACGTTCGTCAGCTCGGTCAGCGCCATCATCGACAAGTACGGCCTGAACGGCCTCGACATCGACTTCGAGGGCCACTCGCTGTACCTGAACCCCGGTGACGGCGACTTCCGCAACCCGACCACCCCGGTCATCGTCAACCTGATCTCGGCGCTGCGGACGCTGAAGTCGCGCTACGGCTCGAACTTCATCCTGACCATGGCCCCGGAGACGTTCTTCGTCCAGCTCGGCTACCAGTTCTACGGCGGCACGTGCAGCGGCTGCGACAACCGGGCGGGCTCCTACCTGCCGGTCATCCACGCCCTGCGCAACGACCTGACCGTGCTGCACGTGCAGGACTACAACTCCGGCCCGATCATGGGCCTGGACAACCAGTACCACAACATGGGCGCCGCGGACTTCCACATCGCCATGACCGACATGCTGGCCGCGGGCTTCACCGTGGCGAACACCGGCATCACGTTCCCCGCCCTGCGCGAGGACCAGATCGCCTTCGGCGTCCCCGCCGCGGTCAGCGCCGGCGGCGGCTACACCACCCCTGCCCAGGTCCAGCAGGCCGTCAACTGCCTGGTCAAAAACCAGACCTGCGGCGGCTACACGCTGCGCGGCGGCACCAGCCCCGACTTCCGCGGCCTGATGACCTGGTCCATCAACTGGGACCGCTACTACAACTGGGAGTTCAGCAACTCCCACGAACCCTTCCTCAACGCCCTCCCCTAACCCCCACCCCACCACCCCAGGCCCCGCCGGCACCCCCGGCGGGGCCTCCCTTTTCCTCGTTGATCATGAACTTATGGCACGGTTCGGCGGCGTGTCGTGGTCACAGCCTCCTGATCGACTGCGGCTCGTGCCGGGTCAGTCGAGCAGGCGCAGGCGCTTCATGTCCATGCCGCCCAGACCGAGCGGTATGTCGGGATCCGAGTGCTTGTCCTCGCCGGCACTGACCACCTCGGTGGTGCTGGTGCGCGAGTGCTCGCTCGCGAAGTCGGGCTCCTCTTCCAGCACTTCTTCCAGGGTCGGCTCCGTGATCGGTTCGGGCTGCATGTGGTCATTGTCCGCCCGCCCGAGGGTTGGAGATCCGCCTATCCGGGAATCAGACCGCTGTCGATCAGGAAGTTGTAGCAGCGACACACCGTCGAGCCGGGCCACAAGTTCATGATCAACGCGGGGGAAACGGGGGTGGGGGGTGGTGGGGAGGGGGTAGGTTGGGGTGCTCTCGGTGAGTGGGGGTGAGCGGAGGGTGTGGCAGGAGACGTTGGAGGTCGAGGCCCGGATCGGGGATCGGGCGGAGGCCGAGGGGTACGTCGCGAAGGTGTGCTTCAAGACGGGGCCGCCGGGACGGGTGGGCATCGAGCTCGAGTGGACCACGCACCACCGGGACGATCCGGCCAGGCCGGTCGATCCCGGAGTCCTCGGCTCGGCGCTGGGCGAGCATGCCCCGCGCAGCCTGGTGCCGGACAGCCCGCAGACCCCGCTCGCGCACGGCGGCCGGGTCACCCTCGAACCGGGCGGGCAGGTGGAGATCTCCACCGCCACCAGCGAATCCCTCTCCGGACTGCTCGACGCCGCCATGGCGGATCTGGAGCAGCTGACCGGCCTTCTCGATCGCGCGGGCCTGACGCTCGCCGGGCAGGGCTGTGACGCCCACCGGCCGCCCCGCCGGATCCTCGACACGCCGCGGTACGCCACGATGGAGCGCGTCTTCGACCGCTTCGGCCCGTACGGCAGGCAGTGGATGTGCGGGACGGCCAGCGTGCAGGTGTGCCTCGACGCGGGACTGCCGGACCGGGTCGCGCCGCGCTGGCGGGCGCTGCACGCGGTGGGCCCGGCGCTGGTCGCCGCGTTCGCCAACTCGCCGCGGTATGCCGGAGTGGACACCGGGTGGGCGTCCAGCCGGATGCGCGCCTGCCTGGCCGCCGACCCGGCGCGCAACGGCCCGCCGGGCGGTGACGGGGCCGACCCGGTCGCCGCGTGGGCGCGGCGGGTGCTGGACACACCCTTGCTGTGCGTACGCCGGGACGGCGGCTGGGACGTGCCGGCCGGGTTGACCTTCGCCGACTGGATCGCGGGAGCGCTGGACCCGCCGCCGACCTATGCGGACCTCGACTACCACCTGAGCACCCTGTTCCCGCCGGTGCGGGCGCGCGGCTACCTCGAGGTGCGCTACCTGGACATGCAGTCCGGAACGGACTGGACGGCACCGGCCGCGCTGCTGACCGCGCTGCTCGCCCGCGAGCAGACGGTGGACGAGGCGATCGCGCTGGCGGCGCCGGCCGAGGGGCGGTGGGTGCAGGCGGCCCGGCACGGGCTGGCCGACCCGGCGATCGCCGCGGTCGCCCCGCGCCTGCTGGACCTGGCCGGTGCGGCGCTGGCCGACACCGACCTGCCGCCCGCCACGGCCGACG
Organism: Catellatospora sp. NPDC049609; assembly: GCF_040675365.1. Classification (NCBI taxonomy): domain Bacteria; kingdom Bacillati; phylum Actinomycetota; class Actinomycetes; order Micromonosporales; family Micromonosporaceae; genus Catellatospora; species Catellatospora sp. NPDC049609. The sequence goes on from NZ_JBFAOU010000120.1 coordinate 10,603, forward strand.
CGGTGCGGGAGGCGGCCGTATGCCGACTGCTGGCGGCGGGGCTGAGGTGATCGCCGCATCGAGGCATGAGCCGGCACGCGGCCGGGCAGGCTGAGGGAGTGAGGTGAACCATGACGACGGAACTGCGGGAGCGGGCGGCGGCGGAGCTGGCCCGGACCCGGGAGCGCAGCATCGGGCTGACCGACGCGGTGGACGACGACGACCTGGTGCGCCAGCACTCGCGGCTGATGTCGCCGCTGGTGTGGGACCTGGCGCACGTCGGCAACCAGGAGGAGCTGTGGCTGGTGCGCGACGTCGGCGGCCGGGAGCCGGTGCGGGCCGACATCGACCAGCTCTACGACGCGTTCAAGCATCCCCGCGCCGACCGCCCCCAGCTGCCGCTGCTCGGCCCGGCCGAAGCGCGGGCGTACGTGCGCTCGGTGCGCGAGAAGGTGCTGGACCTGCTGGACACGGTCGAGCTGGAGGGGCGGCCGCTGGTGGAGCAGGGCTTCGCCTTCGGCATGATCATCCAGCACGAGCAGCAGCACGACGAGACCATGCTCGCCACGCACCAGCTGCGCCGCGGCGACCCGGTGCTGGTCGCGCCGCCGCCCCCGCCGTCGCGGCAGCCGGTGACCGGGGAGGCGTTCATCCCGGGCGGGCCGTTCGCGATGGGCACCTCGCTGGAGCCGTGGGCGCTGGACAACGAGCGTCCTGAGCACACCGTCGACGTGCCGGCGTTCTTCATCGACCGGGCGCCCGTGACGAACGCGCAGTACCAGGCGTTCATCGACGCGGGCGGGTACGACGACGCCCGCTGGTGGAGCCCACGGGGGTGGGCGCACCGGCAGGAGGCCGGGCTGAGCGGGCCGGGGCACTGGCACGGCGACGGCACGTACACCCGGTTCGGCAGGCGCGAGCCGATCGTGGCCGACGAGCCGGTGGTGCACGTGTCCTGGCACGAGGCGAGCGCCTACGCGGCGTGGGCCGGCAAGCGGCTGCCGACCGAGGCGGAGTGGGAGAAGGCGGCCCGGCACGATCCGGCGACCGGGCGCTCGCGCCGGTTCCCGTGGGGCGACGACGATCCCGGCCCCGAGCACGCCAACCTGGGCCAGCGCCACCTGTCCCCGGCACCGGTGGGCGCGTACCCGGCGGGAGCCTCGCCGCACGGCGTGCACCAGCTCATCGGGGACGTGTGGGAGTGGACCAGCTCGCCGCTGCGCGGGTATCCGGGGTTCACGGCGTTCCCGTACCGGGAGTACTCGGAGGTCTTCTTCGGCGACGACTACCGCGTGCTGCGCGGGGGTTCGTTCGGCACCGACGCGGCGGCCTGCCGGGGCACGTTCCGCAACTGGGACTACCCGGTCCGGCGGCAGATCTTCAGTGGCTTGCGCTGTGCCCGCGACGCGCGCCCCGACGAGCTCGGGGAGCGCCGCTGACATGTGCCGCCACCTGGTGTACCTCGGACCGCCGGTGCCGCTGGCGGCGCTGCTGGTGGAGCCGCCGTACGGGCTGCAGCACCAGTCGTGGGCGCCGCGGGACATGCGCGGCGGCGGGACGATCAATGTGGACGGCTTCGGGGCGGGCTGGTACACCCCCGCCGGGCCGATGCGCTACCGCCGGGCGATGCCGATCTGGAGCGACCGCAACTTCGCCGCGCTGGCCCGGGTCACCGAGGTCAGTGCGGTGCTGGCGGCGGTGCGCTCGGCGACGCCGGGCATGACGGTGACCGACGACGCGTGCGCGCCGTTCACCGCCGACGGCTGGTTCTTCAGCCTCAACGGGTTCGTCGCGGGCTGGCCGGACACGATGGCCAAGCTGGCCGAGCGCCTGCCGGTGACGGACCTGCTGACCATGGACGCGCCCACGGACGCCGCGTTCGTGTGGACGCTCGTGCGCAACCGCCTGCGCGCCGGGTACGGCCCGGCCGAGGCGCTGCGCGCGACGGCGGTGGAGGTGAGCGCCGCCGCAGCCGGTTCCCGGCTGAACCTTCTGCTCACCGACGGGGAGAAGGCCTACGCGACGACCTACGGCCACGCGCTGGCGGTGCACCATGCCGCCGGCCGGGCCCTGGTCGCCTCGGAGCCCTTCGACGACGACCCCGGCTGGGTACGGGTGCCCGACCGCCGCCTGGTGGTGGCCGGCCCCGCCGCGTACACCGTGGAGGAGCTGTGAAACTCGACGTCTACCTCACACCCGACGACCTGAGCGAGCAGCTGCGGGTGGACGCCCGCGAGGGCCTCACCGCGAAGCCGAAGTGGCTGCCGCCGAAGTGGTTCTACGACGCCTACGGCAGCGATCTCTTCGAACGCATCACGCAGCTGCCCGAGTACTACCCGACCCGCGCCGAGCGCGCGGTGCTGGCCGAGCACGCCGCCGACATCGCCCACGAGACCGGCGTGAAGACGCTGGTGGAGCTGGGCTCCGGCTCGTCGGACAAGACCCGGCTGCTGCTGGACGCGATGCACGGGGAGGGCACGCTGGCGCGCTTCGTGCCGCTGGACGTGTCGGAGTCGGCGCTGCGCTCGGCGGCCAAGGCGATCGACGGCGACTACCCGGACCTGGAGGTGCACGGCATCGTCGGCGACTTCAGCCACGACCTGGACCGCATCCCGGGCGGGGGCGGGCGCATGGTGGTGTTCCTGGGCGGCACCATCGGCAACCTGCCCCCGGTCGAGCGGGCGGCGTTCCTGGCCGAGGTCCGCGAGGTGCTGCACGAGGGGGAGTGGCTGCTGCTCGGCACCGACCTGGTCAAGGACCCGCAGACGCTGGTCGCGGCGTACGACGACGCGTCCGGGGTGACCGCGGAGTTCAACCTGAACGTGCTGCGGGTGCTCAACCGGCAGCTGGGGGCGGACTTCGACCTGACCGCGTTCGAGCACGTGGCGCTGTGGGACCCGCGGCACCACTGGATCGAGATGCGGCTGCGGGCGCTGCGGGACATGCGGGTCGAGGTGCCGGCGCTGGACCTGGAGGTGGACTTCCGGGCGGGCGAGGAGATGCGCACCGAGATCTCGGCGAAGTTCGACCGGCACCGGGTGGAGGCGGAGCTGGCCAAGGCCGGGTTCGAGGCCGCGCACTGGTGGACGGACCCGCAGGGCAGGTTCGCGGTGACACTGGCGAGGGCGGTGGAGTAGCCGAGCAGGGGCCGCGCCTGTCGGCGCAGGAGCGGTCGCGGCTGGACTCGCTGACCGCGCGCGAGGTGGACGTGCTGCGCCTGGTCGGGCGCGGGCTGTCCAACGCCGACATCGGCGCCGAGCTGTTCATGACCGAGGGCACGGTGAAGGGCTACGTCAGCGCGATCCTCGCCAAGCTGGAGGCGGACAACCGGGTCCAGGCCGCGCGGCTGGCGTACCGCGCGGGCCTGGACGCCTGACCGGCCGCGCTGCCCGTTGCCCGGTCCCGGCGACCCGCCGGCCGGTAGCGTGAGGACGTCGGTCGTGGCCGGACGGGGGTCGGGATGACCAGGGATGACGTGCTCCGGCGGGCCCGGCTGCGGGTCCGCGCCGGCGCGGCCGCCGCCGCGTGCCTGCTCGCCGTGTCCGCCTGTACGCAGCACGCGGCCCCGGTCGTGCGCCGGGCGGCCGCGATCGAGTGGAAACCGTGCGACGGGCTGGCCGAGCAGTTCGCGTGCGCCCGGGTGCAGGTGCCGCTGGACTGGTCGCAGCCGGGCGGCGAGCAGATCGAGCTGTCGGTGATCCGCCGCGCCGCGAGCCGTCCCGACCAGCGGATCGGGTCGATGTTCGCCAACCCGGGCGGGCCGGCGCAGAGCGGCGTCGCGCTGGTGCGCGACGGCGGCGACGACTTCGACCGGTGGGGCGCGGGCCGCTTCGACATCGTGGGCTGGGATCCGCGCGGCACCAACGACAGCACCCCGATCCGGTGTTTTCCCGACGAGGCCGCCGAGGCCCGGTTCTGGGCCGGGGCGACGATCCCGGTCACCCCGGCCGAGTCGGCGGCGTACCAGCGCCGGGCCGTCGAGCTGGCGCGGCGGTGCGGCGAGGTCAGCGGCAGGCTCCTGGCGCACACCTCCACCGCCGACACCGCCCGCGACCTCGACCGGCTGCGCGAGCTGGTCGCCGACCCCGCGCTCACCTACGCCGGCCTGTCCTACGGCTCGATGATCGGCCAGACGTACGCCAACCTGTTCCCCGGCCGGGTGCGGGCGATGATGCTCGACGGTATCGTCGACGCGGTCGACTACACCGCGAGCGCCGAGACGCGGACGGCGAACAACGTCTCGTCCGCCGACGAGGTCTTCGCGCAGTTCGTCAAGCTGTGCCAGCAGGCCGGGGCCGCCAAGTGCGCGCTCGCCGGGCACGGCGGGACGGCCGCGCAGCGGGTGGCGAAGCTGTTCGCCGACGCGCGCCGGGCGCCCATCCCGGCGCCGCACGCGGACCCGCCCGGCTCGCTCGGCTACGGGGACCTGCTGGTCACCACGTTCAACCCGCTGCGGTTGCCGCTGACCTGGCCGCAGTTCGCGAAGGACCTCGACGCCGCCGCCGGTGGCGACGCGTCGGCGCTGCTGACCCAGGCGCGGGAGATGCAGAGCCCGGCCGCCTTCGCCGCGTCGACCACGTCGGCGGCGATCTCCTGCGGCGACGGCCCGGCGCGGGTGCCGGTCGCGCAGTGGCCGCAGACGATCGCCGCCTTCACCGAGTCGGGCAGGCTGTGGGGACCGGTGCTGGGCTGGTGGCTGTGGGCGCCGTGCGCCGCGAACTGGCCCGCCGCCAGCCCCGACCGCTACACCGGGCCGTGGAACGCCACGACGAAGACCCCGATCCTGCTGATCGGCGCGCGGTACGACGCGGGTACGCCGTACAAGAACGCGCAGGCCACCCAGCAGCGGCTCGGGAACGCGGTGCTGCTCACCCTGAACGGCTACGGCCACCCGAGCTACCAGGTCCCCAGCGGGTGCATCGACCAGGCGCGGACGCGCTACCTCGTCGACCTCGCGGCCCCGCCGAACGGCACCGTCTGCCAGCCCGACCGGCAGCCGTTCGGCTGATCAGCCACCCGCGGCAGTCGGCGATGCGACCGGCGGACATCGGATCCACGCCCGCGGGGTGAGTGGACTCACCTCGCCCATTTAATTCAACACTGTTGACTTGGGGCCGGCCTGCGGAGTTATACTTGCGTTCTCACATTAGTTGCTAATCCGCAAGCAAATGGAGCGGCCATGACCAGCCCGCACGACCAGCTCGCCGAGGACATCGGGCTGTTCCGCCGCGCGGTCATCCCCGACTTCCTGCTCGGCCTGCTCCGGCGGATGGGCGACACCGAGCCCAACCTGCTGCAGATGGCCACGCTCTACGTGCTCGACACCGGCCCGCACCCCACCGTCCGCGACCTCGCCGGGCAGCTCGGCCGCTCGATGTCGGTGACCAGCCGCCTGATCGACCAGATGGTGCGGCACGGCTGGGTCGAGCGCGACGAGGACCCGGTCGACCGGCGGGCCAAACGCCTGCGGATCACCCCCGCCGGGCGCGACTACCTGCGCTCCTTCGAGCGGGTGCGCGCCGAGGCCCAGCGGCAGCTGATGACGTACCTGACCGACGACGAGCAGCGCCTGGTGGCCGAGGCCATGGCCCTGCTCGGCAAGGCCTCGAGGAGGCATCTCGATGAGCGAGGGCACTGAGCGGATCGTGCGGTCGCGCCCGGAGCGCGGCACGAGCGGGCCAGGCGGTCCGAAGGCGACACCGCCACCGGCGACCGGGCTCGTGCTCGACTTCGCCGACATCGACGCCGGGATGCTGGCCGAGGTCGGCGGCAAGGCGGGCAACCTGGGCGTGCTCACCCGGGCCGGGCTGCCGGTGCCGCCCGGCCTGTGCCTGACCACGGAGGCATACCGGGTGGTCGCCGCGTCGGCGCACCTCGACGAGATCCATGACGCGCTGGCCCGCACCCCCGCCACCGACGTGCCCACACTCACCGCGCTGGCCGGACGGGCGCGTGCGGCGCTGCTCGCGGCACCCATCCCGGCCGGCATCGCCGAGGCCGTCGCGGCCGGATACGCCCGGCTCGGCGACGGCGTGCCGGTGGCGGTGCGCTCCTCGGCCACCGCCGAGGACCTGCCGTTCGCCAGCTTCGCCGGGCAGCAGGACACCTACCTCAACATCGTCGGCGAGGACGCGGTGATCGACGCCGTACGCCGCTGCTGGGCCTCGCTGTGGACCGACCGCGCCGTGGTCTACCGGGCCGTCAACGGCATCGACAACCGCACCGTGCGCCTGGCCGTGGTGGTGCAGCGGATGGTCGACTCGGCCGTGGCCGGCGTGATGTTCACCGCCAACCCGGTCACCGGGCACCGCCGCCAGGCCGTCATCGACGCCGCCCCCGGCCTCGGCGAGGCGGTCGTCTCCGGTGCGGTCAACCCGGACCACTTCGTGGTGGACACCCCGGCCCGGACCATCCTGCACCGGCGCCTGGGCGACAAGCGGCTGGCCGTCCGCGCGCTGCCCGGCGGCGGCACCGAGCACGTCACCCTGGCCGCCGGAGCCGAGCAGGCCTGCGTCACCGACGCGCAGGTGCTGGCCCTCGCGGAGCTGGGCGAGCGCGTCGAGGCGCACTACGGCGCGCCGCAGGACACCGAGTGGGCGATCGACGGCGACGGCGCGCTGTGGCTGACCCAGGCCCGGCCCGTCACCACGCTGTTCCCGCTGCCCGACCCCGCGCCCGCCCCGGACGCGGGCACCCGCGTCTACTTCTGCTTCAGCGTCGCGCAGGGCCTCTACCGTCCGATCACGCCGATGGGCCTGGCCGCGTTCCGGGTGCTGGCCACGGGGGCGTCGCGGCTGTTCGGCTTCCCCGTCGCCGACCCGCTCGCCGGGCCCGCCATGTTCACCACGGCCGGGCAGCGCGTGTACTTCGACATCACCACGGCGGTCCGCAGCACCATGGGCCGCACCCTCATCCCGAAGATCCTCGGCGTGATGGAGGCCCGCTCCGGCGCCGCCATCAGCACCCTGTTCGACGACCCGCGGCTGTCGAACATCCGCCGGTCGCGGCTGCCCTTCGTGCGGCGGGTGGGCCGGGTCGCGGTGAAGTACCGCATCCCGGTGCGGCTGCTGCAGGCGCTGGCCAGGCCGGAGAAGGGACTCGCCGCGGTCGGCCGCCTCGGGTCCGAACTCGACGATGTCCTCACCGTGCCGCAGGACGCCACCGCGGCGCAGCGGCTGGACTTCGTGCAGCAGACCCTCACCGGCGAGGTGGTGCACCTGGTGCCGCGGGTGATGCCGGTGGCCGCGGCGGGCTTCGTCGCGCTCGGCATCGCCGACAGGCTGCTCGGCCCGGACGCCGCCGTCGGCGAGGTGCAGGCCGTCCTGCGCGGCATCCCCAACAACGTCACCACCGACATGGACCTGCAGCTCTGGGACCTCGCCGAGCGGCTGCGCGCCGACGGGCCGTCCGCGCGGCTGTTCGCCGAGTCCACCGTGGACGAGCTGGCCGACCGGTGCCAGGCGGGCACCATGCCCGCCGCCGCGCGGGACGGCCTCGCCGCCTTCCTCGCCCGCTACGGCCACCGCGCGGTCGCCGAGATCGACCTCGGCCTGCCACGCTGGTCCGACGACCCCCGCTACCTGCTCGGCGTGCTCGCCAACTACCTGCGCATGGACCCGGCCGACGGCACCGCGCTGACCCCCGACCGGCTGTTCGCACGGGGTGCCGCCGAGGCCGAGGCCATGGTCGACACGCTGGCGAAGCGGGCCGCCCGGCGCGGCCGGCTGCGCGGCAGGGCCGTGCGGGGACTGCTCGGCCGGGCCCGCGCCCTGGCCGGCGTACGCGAGCTGCCGAAGTACTACATGGTGCGGGTGCTCGCCGCCTGCCGCGCCCAGCTCGCGCTGGTCGGGGCGGAGCTGGTCAGGCAGGGGCGGCTGGCCGACGCCGACGACGTGTACTTCCTCGACCTCGCCGAGGCGCGCGCCGGGCTCACCGGCACCGACCAGCGCGACCTGGTCGAGCAGCGGCGCCGGGCGTACGACGAGGAGCTGCGCCGCCGGCACATCCCGCGGGTCCTGCTCTCCGACGGCACCGAGCCGGAGGCGAAGCTGCACACCGCCGCCACCGACGGGGCGCTGACCGGCACCCCGGCCTCGGCGGGGCAGGTCACCGGCATCGCCCGGGTCATCATGGACCCGGTCGGCGCGCACCTGGAGCCCGGGGAGATCCTGGTCGCCCCCTCCACCGACCCCGGCTGGACACCGCTGTTCCTCACCGCGGGCGGCCTGGTCATGGAGATGGGCGGGGCGAACTCGCACGGCGCGGTGGTGGCGCGGGAGTACGGCATCCCCGCCGTGGTCGGCGTCCCCGACGCCACCGGCCGGATCACGTCCGGGCAGCAGATCACCGTCGACGGCGCCGCCGGCACGGTCGCGCTCGGCTGACCACCGTCCCGCGCCGTACTGTGCCGTGACGTGGGGGGTCAGTGGCCGAGGGCGCGTTGCAGGGCGCGGTAGATCTTGCCGAAGCGGGTGGCGTCGTCGCAGCGCAGCAGCAGGATCTGCGTGGTGTCGGTCTCCGCCCAGATCTCGTAGATCGCGTTGCCGCGATCGTAGCTGTCGTCGACGCGGTGCAGCGCCCACTCCCACAGCAGCGGCACCGCGCCGACCACCAGCAGCAGCACCGCGAGCAGCAGCAGCGTGTCGCGCGGGATCGGCAGCCGGCCGACCGCGGCGGCCAGCTTCGTCTCGCCGTACGCGGAGGCGGCCAGCCCCACCAGCGCGACGAGCCCGGCGAGCGCCGCCAGGATCATCAGGGTGTTCAGCACCCCGCGGCCCGCGGTGCGACGGCGCACGTGCCAGTCCGGCCGCTGCTGGCGGTGCCAGACGTAGCGCAGCTCGGACAGGCGGAGCCGACGGTCCTCGATCTGGACGAAGGTCGAGGTCACCGCCACCGTCTCATCGCGATAGTAGGTGATCACGACCCCTCCGACGCTTCAGCGTTCTCTAAGGGTCGCGCAGAGTGACCGAGTCGTACGTGAGTGAATGTCGCCCGCCCGGTGGCGGTCGGGGACGGCGGTGCGCGAGGATGGGCGGCGGTCTTCGATCCACTCACGACACGGGGAGCACGCATGTCCGAGCTCGGGCTGGTCGACGTCGTCTCGGCGCTGCGGGAGGAGCTGGCGCGCGCCACCGCCGCCGCGGCGGGCAGCGAGATCCAGTTCCCGGTGGGGCAGGTGACGCTGGAGTTCCAGGTGGGCGTGACCCGCAGCGCGGAGGCGCAGGGCGGGGTCCGCTTCTGGGTGCTGGAGCTCGGCGCGTCGGCGGGCGTGGCCCGCGAGTCGATCCAGACCGTGACGATCCAGCTGGACCCGCCGGTGGACCGGTCGGGCCGCCCGATCCGCGTCGGCTCGGCGTCCGAGGAGAAGCCGGCGTGACCGCGGGTGGGCAGCCCCCGGCGGCGCTCCACACGGGCGGCCCGGCGATCCGCGACGTTGCCGGCTCGGCGGTGTGCCGCGCGGGTGATCCCGCGTGACGGCCCACGGCGGCGGGCTCGCCGACCGGGCCGTCGAGGTGATCCACGACGGTGGGCCCGAGGCCCGGCCGCGCTGGACCAGCTCGTCCGGCCTGCTGGTGACCGACCGGTTGGTGCTGACCGCCGCGCACGCGGTGCCGCCCGGCGGCACGGTGACGGTGCGCCGCGCCGACAAGGTCGAGCTGCCCGCCATGGTGCGCCTGCTCGGCGACGTGACCACCGCCGACCTCGCCCTGCTGGAGCTGGCCGAACCGGTCGGATGGCTGCCCCGGCTCGGGTTCGCGACCGTGCGCCGCGGCGTCGCCCGCCAGGTCGACGGCTGCCGCGGGGTCGGCTACCCGCAGTTCCGCACGGCCGGGCGGGACGGCGGCACCCCGGTGCGCGACACCGCCCAGCTCGACGGCGTCATCCCCACCGACGAGCAGCGGATCGCCGACCTGCTCACGTTGCGCGTGGCGGGTGCGCCGCGGCCGCTGCCCGCGCAGCAGGAGGCGCTGGGCGCGTCGGCCTGGTCGGGTGTCTCGGGCACGGTCGTGGTCACCGCGTACCAGGGATCCGACGTGGTGGTGGGGGTGGTGACCGAGCACCAGCCGCGGGCCGGGGACGCGGCGCTGACGCTGACGCCGGTGCACCACATCGACCGGCTGCCCGACGCCGCCGCCTGGTGGGCGCTGCTCGGCACGGCACCCGACCTGCTCCCGGCGCTGCCCGACGAGCGCCCGCGCCCCGCGTACGCGGCCACCCTGGCCGAGGTCGCCGCGCGCACACCGGCGCTGCTGGAACGGGCGGCGGAGCTGGCCGAGCTGGCCGCGTTCGCCGCGGGCGAGCCGGACCGGGGCGGGCAGGGCTGCCGCTGGCTCGTCGCGCCGCCCTGGGCGGGCAAGACCGCGCTCGTCGCGCACCTGGCGGTGCGGCCGCCCGCGGGCGTGGACGTGGTGGCGTACCTGATGCAGCGGCGGGCCCTGGATGCCTCGGGCGCGCGCTTTCTCACGGCGGTCACCGGGCAGCTGGCGTACCTGCTGGACGAACCGGCGCCCGCGGTCGCCGACGCCGCCGCGCTGGCGCAGCTGTGGCGGCGCGCCGCCGAACGGGCCGCCCGGCTGGACCGGCGGCTGCTGCTCGTGGTCGACGGCCTGGACGAGGATCTGCGCCCGCGCGGCGAGCGCAGCGTCGCCTCGCTGCTGCCGGCGGCGGTGCCCGGCCGGGCACACGTGCTGGTCACCAGCCGCCACACCTGGGAGCCGCCGGACGACCTCGACCCCGACCATCCGCTGTGGACCGTTCCGCCGCGCCCGATCGGGCAGGCCGTGCCCGCCGCGCGGGTCGAGCAGCGGGCCGCACAGGAGCTGCGCGGGCTGCTCGACGACGCGCCCGCGCGGCGGTTGCTGGGCCTGCTCGCCGCCGCGGGCGGCCCGCTGCGGGTGGCGGAGCTGGCCGCGCTGGACGGCGCCGACCCGTTCGAGGTGGAGGCGGCGCTGCGCGACCGGGCGGGCCGGGTGCTCGACGGCACCGGCGGCGCCTGGCGCTTCGCCCACCAGACCCTGCTCGACGAGTGCCGGGACACCGTCTTCGGCCCGGAGCGGCTCGCTCCGTACGCCGCCGCGGTCGACGGCTGGGCCGACGCGTGGCGCGACCGGAGCTGGCCCGTGGACACGCCCCGGCACCTGCTGGAGTTCCATCCCTGGGCGCTGCTGGCGCGTGGCGCGACGGACCGGCTGTCCGGGCTGGTCACCGACCCGCGCTGGCTGACCGCCGCGCTCGCCGCGACCGGCGTGGACGCGGTGCTGGCCCTGCTGCGCTCGGTCCCGCAGGCCGCGGTGCGACCGCTGCTGCGCCTGGTCGAGGTGGAGGCGCACCGGCTGCGCGCCGGGGACGGGGTGGCGGTCGCGGCGCAGCTGTGCCTGGCCGCCGCGCACGCGGGCGAGCCACCGGACCGGCTGGCCCGCTGGCAGGAGGCGGTACGCCGGGACGGGGCCGGGCTGGTGCCGCTGTCGGCCACCCGGCGGGCCGGTGCGGCGCTGCTCCGCAGCCTGGACCCGCGGGCGGGTCAGGTGTGGACGGTCCGCTTCCTGGACGACGCGACCGTGCTGACCGGCGACGGCGAGGGCCGCCTGCTGGTGTGGGACCTGGCCGACGGCACCTCGCAACAGCTCGGCGCGCACGACGCGGCGGTGCACGGCGCGGCGGTCGCCCCGGACGGGCGCACGGTGCTGTCCTGCGGCAACGACCGCATGGTGCGGCTGCACCACCGCGACGGCACCGCGCCGGGCCGCCTGCCGGAGCGCCTGTCCCGCAACTTCGGGCAGATCTGGGCGGTGGCGTACGCGCCGGACGGCCGCTCGTTCGCCGCGGCCGGACGCGATCGGCAGGTGCGTGTGTGGGACACGGTCGGGCTGGGCGAGCGCATCGTGGGGGAGCACCCCGACCAGGTGCGCGCGCTGGCGTACACCCCTGATGGACGCTTCCTGGTCAGCGGCGGGCGCGACGCCGCGGTGCGGGTCTGGGCGCTCGACGGCGGCACCGGCAGCTTCCTCGGCGGGCACGACGGGTGGGTGGAGACCGTCGCGGTGACGCCGGACGGCGCGTACGCCGTCGCCGGGTCGTACGACGGCGTGGTGCGGCTGTGGCCGCTCGACGGCGGCCCGTTCCGCGACCTGGGACACCACGACGCGCAGGTGTGGACGGTCGCGGTCAGCCCCGACGGCGCGTGGGCGGTCAGCGGCGCCGGGGACGGCCGGGTGCTGGCCTGGCCGCTGGCGCCGGGCCGCCCGGCCCTGCCCCGCGAGCTGGGCGTACACGACGCGCCGGTGCGCTGCGTCGCGGTCAGTCCCGACGGCCGCCACGTGATCTCCAGCGCGGCCGAGGGCCCGGTGCGCCTGTGGGACCTCGCCGGCACGGACGTCCCGCCCACGGACGAGCCGTCCCCCGCCGGTCCGGCGGCCGCGCGTGCCTTCAGCGGCGAGCGGCCTGTGGTCAGCGGCCCGGATGGCTTCTCCTGGCCGCCGGATGAGCCGTCCCCGGCGAGCGGCGCGGCCGCCGCGCAGACGGCGCCGGGGGCGGGCCGCGTCGCCGATGGCGGGTCGGCACCGGGAGAGGCGCCGATCACGGCGCTGGCGGTGAGCCCGGACGGGCACCGGGTCTACGCCGGACACCACGACGGCACGGTGGTGTGCCTGGAGAACGGCGGCGTGTCCGTGCTGGGCGGGCACGGCACGCCCGTGCGCGCGCTCGCGGTCGTCGGCGCGGACGTGGTCGCGGCGGGCGACGACGGCGTGCTGCGGGTCTGGGGCGCACGGCCCGCCGTGCTCGGCACGCACGGCAGCCCGGTGCGCGCCCTGGCGTACGGCGGTGACGTGCTGGTCTGCGCCGGCACCGAGGCGAGCGTGACGCGCTGGCCCGGCCTGCGGCGCTCCGGCGGCGTGGACGTGGGCCGCGAGGTGATGGCGCTGGCCCGCGACACCGACGGCACCCTGGTCACCGGGCACGTCTCCGGCACCGTGCGCCGCATCGGCCCGGACGAGCAGGTGACGCGGCTGCGCGGCGGCGGTGCGCAGGTGTGGGCGGTGGACGTACGCGACGGGCTGGCGGTGACCGGCGACCGGTCGGGGCAGGTGCTGCTGTGGCGCCTCGCCGACGGCACGTGCCGCCCGCTGGGGGCGCACCGCGGCGCGGTGTCCGGCGTCGCGTTCGCCGGTGCCGGCCTGGTGGCCAGCGCGGGCGAGGACGGGGTACGGGTCTGGGACGCCGCGCGCGCCGAGCCGGTGGCGTACGTGGCCACCGGGCCGGTCACCGCGCTCGCCGCCGGGGGCGGCACGGTCGCCACCGCCTCGCGGGAGCTGGGGCTGGTGCGCTGGCAGGTCCGGCCGCGGCGGTGAGCCGTGGCGGCGTGCGGGCGGGGGCGCCGGCTCCGACATACTGGTGGCCATGTTCACGCTCGACGAAGCGCGCACCCGGCTGGCGGACCTGCTCCCGCGGTTGGAGGAGCTGATCGGCGTGCGGGCCGACCTCGCCGAGCTGCGCGCCGACCTGGACACCGGCGGGCAGAGCGAGCTGGGCGGGCTGGCCGAGGCGAAGGCGCTGGAGGCGCGGCTGTACGCCGGGCTGGAGGAGATCGCCGAGCAGGACATCGAGGTCAAGGGCTTCGCCCCGCTGCTGCTGGACTTCCCCGGTGAGCTGGACGGCCGCCCGGTGCGCTGGTGCTGGCTGGAGGGCGACGACGGCATCACCTGGTATCACCGCAGCGACACCGGCTTCGCCGGCCGCCGCCCCTGCTGATCCACAGTCTTCGCCGCACCCGTTTTCTCATAGACGTTGGCCTATCTGGATGACTTTTCTTTGATCGATCCCCGGCCAGATCCAGCCAGCGCGCGCCCGCGCTGAGACTCGCC
>NZ_JBFAOU010000121.1:0-24178 GCF_040675365.1 Catellatospora sp. NPDC049609
GCCCGGTCAGGGCGTGTCGTCCCCACAGTTCGCGCAAGATCGACGCGGGAGGGGTGGGGCCGGGTCAGGTCAGTAGGGTCCAGGCCGCCAGGGCGGCGGCGGAGCCGGCGGCGACGCCGGCGACGACCTGGGCGAGGTCGTGCGCACCAAGGCGCAGCCGGGCCCAGCAGACGACGAGGACCATCGCCCATGCCGCGGTGCCGGGGGCGCCCAGGGCGGCGGTGAGCACGACGGCCGCCGCGGAGACCGTCGCGGCGTGCGCCGACAGCTTCCAGACCAGGTTCACCAGGGTGGTCAGTGCCAGCGCGGCGCCGAACGCGGCGACGGTGGCGCGTACGGTCGCGGGCGCGCCGAGCACGGTGAGCAGGCCGAGTCCGGCGGCGACGGACAGGATCGACAGGCCCAGCGGGACCGCCCGGTCCTCGCGCCGGTCGATGTGGTGGCTGTTCAGCCTGCCCCGGCGTACCCCGCTGCGGATGATCAGCAGGGGGATGACCGCGGTGAACACGGCGGCGGCCAGGCCCCACAGCGCGCCCCGGAGGCCGGCGGTGAGCGCGCCGACGGTGAGGGGGAGCAGCGCGGCGAACACGCCGGGCGCCAGGACCTCCGAGACGATCGCGGCGGCGCGGTCGGCGGCGGAGGTGCGGGTCTGCTCGGCCGGGCGGGTGTCGCCGGAGATGTGGGTCATGCCGGATGCTCCTGTCCTTGCGTGGTAATAGCCTGCGCTGCCGTGCCGGTCCGGCCCGGATCGGGATCGCCGTCGCGGCGCAGCTCGTCGAGGACCTGGGCGGCTACGGTGCCGGAGAACTCGGCGGCCACCCGCAGCAGCCAGGCCACCTCGGACGGCATGTCCTCGCCGCCGGGCTGCACGTCGCCGGTGCCGGTCTCCGGATGGCGGTTGACCTTGGCGTACAGCGCCGCCTTCACCACCGCGGCCTCCACCGCCGCGGCCCGGCGGCGGCCGGACAGCCCCGCGGCGTCGGCGGCGCGCTCGGCGAGGGCCTGCGCGTGCGCGTCCATCCAGGGACGCAGTGACAGGTAGACGTCGCGGATCTCCGTGGTGCGCCGGTACAGGGCCTGGTGCTCGCGGGCGAAGATGCAGCCCACGTTGTACGCGAAACGCCGGGCCGGGGTCTCCAGCAGGATCTCCGGGTGTGCCCCGGTGAGGGCCGCCCAGAAGGGCCGCAGTCGGCAGCACTGGTAGGCGCGGTACGACTTCATCCAGGTGATGCCGAGGATCGGCACGATCACGCTGAGGATCAGCGACACGATCGACAGGCCCAGCCCGGTGAGGTAGACGGGGACGAGCAGCTCGGGCAGGGCGGTGGCGCCGAGGTCGTCGGCGACCGCCGTGATCAGGCCGGTGCCGTTGTAGATCATCCCGGTCCAGCCGAACGCGACGAAGCACCACAGCCCCGTCTTGATGTGGGCCAGGTGCGCCAGCCTGGCATACCGCGGCACCAGCAGGATGATCTGCACCGCCGTCCAGGCCAGATATCCGAAGTAGATCGCCAGGTAGACGCTGATGCCGAGCTCGCCGGTGTTGTCGGCCTGCCAGTTGCCGTTGTTCTCCGCGGTGGGCGTGACGGCGAACGCGACGGCCATCCCGGCCAGGGCTGCCGCCAGCACGGCGAGGCGGCCGAGCGCCGCCCGTGCGGCCTGCGGCGGCGGCTTCACCCAGTACAGGATCATGGTCTGGATGGCGGCGCAGGCGCCCAGTGTGGTCGAGTTGGACAGCAGCCGGGCCAGGTTGTCGACGCCGGACACGCGGTCGATCCAGGCGTACGCGCCGGGGGTCAGCATCAGCATCGCGGCGGCGCCGAGCGCCACGATCATCACCCGGGAGACCCGCGCTCCCGAGCGGCGGCTCGGGTCACGCCACAGGTCCACCCCGGCTATCACGACGCCGAGCAGCAAAGCGGCCGAAAAGTACCGGGCGAACATGCGGGGTGGCCTCCCAGGAGGGGTCGAAGGTCTCCATCGCGCGGGCGAGGTCGTCGGCGACCGGGTCGCCGACCGGCGACGGGCCGAACCGGTTGAGGATGGCGCCGGCGAGCAGCTCGGCCTCGTGCTCCTGCCGGCCGCCGTACGGGGGCGCGAGGGTGGGATCGGACAGCACCCGCGGATCGACGCTGGGGTGGCCGAGCAGCATGTGGCCGATCTCGTGCAGCACCAGGTGCAGCTGGTGCTGCGGGACGGACCGTTCCTCGTAGACGATCCAGTCGCCGCGGCCGGGCACGTTGAACCAGAAGCTGGTGACGCCCGTCGGCAGCGGCTTGCCGACCAGGTGGATCGGCTGGCGCCGGATCTCGGTCGAGACGTACTCGACGAAGGTGGCCAGCTCCCAGGGGCGCGGTGGGTCCAGGGTGGCGACGATCCGGGCGCAGCTGCGCCGGATCTCGCGTAGGTCACCCACTTGGGTCGCCTCCCCGTGCTCGGCCCAGCGCAGGACGTGATCCTACCGATCGCCGCCCTCGGCCGTGTCGGCCAGGATCTCGTCGATCAGCGCCTTGACGCCCCGCAGCGCGTCGGCGTCGAGGCGGGAGGCCCGGAACGCGATCGACGCCACCTCCTCCGACTGGGGCCGGAAGCCGGCCTTCGACGGCGGGATGAGGTATGCCGAGTCCTTGCCGAAGAAGTTGGCGATGCCCACGAGCACGTTGACGTGGGGATCGGCCACCCGCCCGTTGGCGATCTCGGCGATGTGGGTGTGCGAGCAGCCGACCGCGGCGGCGACCTCGCGGGTGGTGTACCGCCGGCCGCCGGGGCGGCGGTGCGTGTCGAACAGCCGCGCGACGCGCTCGGCGATCGTCTGGCCGCCGTTCTGCCCGGTCATAGCCATTTCCTTACGTGATCCGGTGCTGCTGCCGTTCGTAAACGGAGGAGTACATCGTGGAGGTTCTGTAATCACCCGTTGACAAGATACTGGTTGATCACTCTATGCTGGCGGCACAGGAACCTCAAGAGCGCCGCGGCGGGGGTGTGCGGCGCGACGGGTCGGTGGTAACGGGGGGCAAGGAGGCGGGGCGCAGGCCCGGTCACCTTGCGCGTTGCGACCCGTGGAGGGGCCTGCCAGGCGGCGGCGGTGTGCCCGCCGCCGCCTGACCCTCCAAAAGCATCCGATGACGGGACCGGTGTGGACGGCCGGGGTCGGACAGGCGTATCGTCTTGCCACGACGAAGGCCGTGCTGCTTCCCCCGTGGTGGTGCGGCCTTCGCCGTGTCCACCGACGACGCGCGGCGCTCGCCTGCGCGCCGGGCCTGCTCAGCCCGGTTTCACCGCGTGGACGCGCTCCACACTGCCGGCCTTGAGCCGCTCCACCTCGACCACGTCGAACCCGGCCGCCCGCACCAGCGGCAGCTGCCGCCGGGTGAAGTGCTCGCCCGCGTTGCGGATGGTGACCCGTTCCAGCAGCCACTGCGCGGCGTGGATCGGGGGCCAGGTGCTGGCGACATGGTCCAGTAGCAGCAACCGCCCACCCGGCACGAGCACCCGCCACATCTCGCCGATCGCCGCGGCCGGGTCCGGGATGGCGCACAGCGACAACGCGCAGACCACGGTGTCGAACGACGCGTCGGCGAACTGCAGGTGCTCGGCGTCGCCCTCGCGCAGGTCGGCGTCCCGGCTAAGGTCCGCGGCCCGCCGCCGGGCCACCGCGAGCATCGCCGGGCTCAGCTCGATCCCGGTCACGCTCACCTCGGCCGGGTAGTGGGGCAGGTTGCGGCCGGTGCCGACGGCCACCTCGAGGACCCGGCCGCGGACCCGGGCGCCGAGCCACTCGCGGCCGCCGCCGAACTGGATCCGCTCGAAGAACGCGATCTGCCGGTCGTAGTCGGGGGCGTACCGGTCCCACACCCGCCGCTGCCGGGCGGTCGGGCTCTCGCCGCGCTGCGGTGCCGTACCGGTCATCGGGCGGGTCCTCCGGGCTCGGTGAAGGGCGGTCGAGGCCAGCCTAGCCACGCCGCGCACGCCGGCCCGGGGGTCGCGGCCGCCGCCGCGGCGCTACCGGCCCGTCCGGAACGGGTCGTGCGCCGGCAGCCAGACATCCTCGGCGTCGAGGCCGAGGCTGCCGACGTCCCGGGTGAGCGCCTCGGCGGCGGCGCGGACGGCGGGGCGGCCGTCGTCCCCGCGCCACACCAGGGCCCACGTCCAGTACGGCACCGGGCTGACCACGGGCCGGGCGGCGAGATCGGGCGGCAGCGCGGCCGACTGGTCCCGCGGCGAGTTGACGACCGGCCGGCGCAGCCGGCGTACGTGGTCGAAGAACGCCGGGCCGGTGATGCCGCCGTCGTCGATGTGCTCGACCGCGGCCGCGGTGTCCCGGGCGAACTCCTCGGCGTACCGGTTCCACGAGGACCAGGCCGCCGCGTCCGCGTCCACCAGCACCACGGTGTCCCGGGCGCGGACCGGGGCGGTGGCGCCGCCCACGGCCACGGCGAAGAGCCGGTCGGCGCCGATCAGCCGCGCGTCGAGGCCGTACGCGGCCAGGTCGTCGGTCCGCACCCAGCAGATCGCCAGGTCGATGCTGCCGTCGGCGACCCGCCGGGCCTGGGCGTGCGAGGGCAGCACCCAGGTGTCGACGCGCAGCTGCGCCACCCCGGCGACCCGGGTGGCCAGGTCGGCCGGATGCCAGTGCACGTAACCGAGCCGCAGCGCCTCCGCCGCGGCCAGCCCCGCCGCCGTGCGGCGCAGCTCGTCGGCCTGTGCCAGCAGGTCACGGGCCGGGGACAGCAGCGCCTGCCCGCAGTCGGTCAGGGTGACCGTGCGGCGGTCGCGGTCGAACAGGCGTACCCCCAGATCCCGCTCCAGGGCCTTGACCTGCTGGGACAGGGAGGGGCCGGCGATGCGCAGCCGGTCCGCGGCCCGGCCGAAGTTCAGCTCCTCGGCCACGGCGACGAAGTAGCGCAGCTGGCGCAGCTCCACCCGCACATCGTATGGCGCTGGTAGGCACCGCCTACCAGCAGCGAGCAAACCGGTCGTGGCAGGTCACGGCCGGTAGGCGGACGATTTGACCGTGCCCGCCGACCGGCGGTGCCGTCCACGAACAGAACGAGAGACCCGATGAACACCCAGAAGGTTGCCGTCGTCACCGGTGCGTCCCAGGGGATCGGCGCGGCGCTCGTGACCGCGTACCGCAAGCTCGGGTACGCCGTGGTCGCGAACTCCCGCTCCATCACGCCGTCGGACGACCCCATGGTGCTGGCCGTCGCGGGCGACATCGCCGACCCCGCCGTCGGCGCGCGCGTCGTCGAGCAGGCGCTCGCCCGGTTCGGCCGGATCGACACGCTGGTCAACAATGCCGGCGTCTTCATCGCCAAGCCCTTCACCGAGTACACCGAAGCGGACTACGAGCTGGTCACCGGCATCAACCTGCGTGGCTTCTTCGAGGTCACCAGGCGGGCCGTCGCGGCGATGCTCGACCAGGGCGGCGGGCACATCGTCAACATCTCGACCAGCCTCACCGACCACGCCCGCAGCGACGTCCCCGCGGCCCTGGCCGCGCTCACCAAGGGCGGCCTCAACGCGGTGACCAGATCCCTGGCCATCGAGTACGCCACCCGCGGCATCCGCGTCAACGCGGTCTCGCCCGGCGTCATCCGCACCCCGATGCACGCGCCGGAGACCCACGAGTTCCTGGCCGCGCTGCACCCGCTCGGCCGGCTCGGCGAGATCGACGAGGTCGTCGACGCGATCCTCTACCTCGAACACGCCGCCTTCGTGACGGGCGAGATCCTGAACGTCGACGGCGGCCAGAGCGCCGGACACTGAACCCGGCACACCGGGGCGGGCGGCCCGGGGTCGCCGCCCGCCCACACCCGTCGACCCCCGGGAGCAGACCTTGCCCAGCACCCTCGCCCGCACGCTCGGGATCACCACGCCGGTGCTCGCCGCGCCGATGGCCGGCGGCGCGGGCACCCCGGCCCTGGTCACGGCCGCCGCGCGGGCGGGCGGCCTCGGGTTCCTCGCCGCCGGGTACCGACCGGCGCAGGCGTTCGCCGACGAGATCGCGGCGGTCACGGCCGCGTCCGTGCCGTACGGCGTCAACCTGTTCGTCCCGAACCCGCTGCCCGTCGACCGGGCCGCGTACCGGCGCTACGCCGGGCTGGTCGCCGCCGAGGCCGCGCGCCACGGCGTCACCGTCGACCCGGCGGCGGCACCCGTCGAGGACGACGACGCCTGGCACGACAAGCTCGCCGTGCTGCGCGCCCACCCGGTGCCGGTCGTCAGCCTCACCTTCGGCATACCCGGCCCGGCGGACCTGGCCGCCCTGCGCCGCACCGGCGCGCTGCTGGTGCAGACCGTCACCGGCGTCGCCGAGGCGCAGGCAGCCGCCGAGGCCGGGCTCGACGCGCTCGCCGTGCAGGCCACGGCCGCGGGCGGGCACTCCGGCACGTTCACGCCCACCCGGCCGGTCGCCGACCGCCCGCTCACCGAGCTCGTCGCCGCGGTCCGGCACGCCACCGGCCTGCCCGTGATCGCCACCGGCGGCCTGGCCACACCGCAGGCCGTCGCGGCGGCCGTCCGGGCGGGCGCGGACGCCGTGGCCGTCGGCACCGTGCTGCTGCGCAGCGACGAGGCGGGCACCAGCGCGATCCATCGGGCCGCGCTGGCCGACCCGTCCCGCACCGGCACCGTCCTCACCCACGCCTTCACCGGCCGCCCCGCCCGGGCCCTGGCCAACGACTTCACCGAGCGGTACACCGCGTCGGCGCCGTACGGCTATCCCGCCCTGCACCACCTCACCGGGCCGCTGCGCCGGGCCGCCGCGGCGGCGGGCGACCCCGAACGCGTGCACCTGTGGGCCGGCACCGGCTTCCGGCACGCCACCGACGAGCCGGCCGCCACGATCCTCACCCGCCTGGCCACGCACCTGTGACCAGGCCGTCCCGCCCGCTCGCCGCCACCACCCGCGAGCGCACCGTCCCCGAGCGCCGACTCGAAGCGCCGTCCTCGGGAGCACCGTCCTGAGAAGGAGAACGTCATGACCGACATCGACACCGACGCCGCGATCCTGCGGGCCGTGCTGGACCGCTGGCAGGCCGGCATCGCCGCGCACGATCCGCGGGCCGTCGCGGCCAACTTCACCGAGGACGCGATCTTCCAGGGCCTGCACCCGTACAGCGTCGGGCCGGACGGTGTCGCCGCGTACTACGACGTGCAGCCGGTGGGCATGACCGTCGCGTACACCCTGCGGGAGACCCGGCGGCTCGCCGAGGACGTGGTGCTCGGCTACCTGACCGCCGCGTTCTCGTTCACCGACCGGCCGACCCGGGAGCTGTACCTGGGCGTGGTGCTGCGCCGCACGGACGCCGGCTGGCGCATCGCCCACTACCAGGTGTCCCGCCTCGACTGATCGGGCGCTCCGCTTCGCCTCCGGTCTGTCATCGACGTTGGCCTATTACATCGAATTCTGGTGCTCGTAATTCGATGTAATAGGCCAACGTCTATTAGCGGCCCGGCTCGGCCCGGCTCGGCCCGGCTCGGCCTGGGCGGCGGCGTCGGGTCGGGTGTGGTGTCCGGCATCCGGTGTCCGTGCGGCCGGGGCCGGTCGCGGCGGCCTGGAAGACTGGTCGGCGTGCGTGTCGGGATTCTGGGTCCGCTGGAGGCGGAGAGCGGGGGCCGGCCGGTCGAGGTGACCGGCGCCCGGCTGCGCGCGCTGCTCATCCGGCTGGCCGTCGACGCCGGCCGCTTCGTGCCGGTGACCGCCCTGGCCGACGCGCTGTGGGGCGAGCACCTGCCCGCCGACCCGGCCAACGCGGTGCAGACGCTGGTGTCCCGGCTGCGCCGGGCGCTGCCCGACGGCACCGTCGGCTCCGGCCCCGGCGGTTACCGCCTCGACCTGCCCGCCGCCTCGGTCGACGCGCTCCACTTCGAGGAGCTGGCCCGGCAGGGGCGCGCCGCGCTGTCCGCGGGCGACCCGGAAGCGGCGGCCGGGCTGCTCGGGCGGGCGCTCGCGCTGTGGCGGGGCGAGGCGCTCACCGAGGTCGCCGACGCCCCGTACGCCGTCGCGGCGGCCGCCCGCTGGGCCGAGCTGCGGCAGGTCGCCGCGGAGGACCGGCTGGAGGCGGAGCTGGCCACCGGCGAGGCCGACCGGGTCGTGCCCGAGCTGGCGCGCCTGGCCGCCGACCGGCCGCTGCGGGAACGGCCCCGCGCCCTGCTCATCCGTGCCCTGCACGCGTCCGGGCGCACCGCCGACGCGCTGGCCGCGTACTACGCCTTCCGCGACCGGCTCGCCGACGAGCTCGGCGTCGACCCCTCGGCCGACCTGCAGCAGCTCCGGCTGGCCGTGCTGCGCGACGAGCCGCCGCCGCGCGCCGCCGGGCGAGGACCGGCGGCGCAAAGCCCGGTCCAGCGGGTGCTGCCCCCGGCCCGCCGGGGCAACCTGCGCGCCTCGCTCACCAGCTTCGTCGGCCGGACCGAGGAGCTGGACCGCATCGCGCGGCTGTGCGCGGACGGGCGGCTGGTGACCCTGGTCGGGCCGGGCGGCGCGGGCAAGACCCGGCTCGCCGTCACCGCCGCCGCGCGGCTGTCCGGCGACACCGCGCCCGCGGTGTACCTGGTGGAGCTCGCCCCGGTGACCGACCCGGTGAACCTGGTGCAGGCCGTGCTGGCCGCCCTGGAGCTGCGCGGCGAGGCCGCGTTCCTGGACAACGGGCAGCCCGCGCTGCCCCGCGACGCCATGTCGCGGCTGGTGGACGCGCTCGCCGCCGCCGACGTGCTGCTCATCCTCGACAACTGCGAGCACCTGGTCGGCCCGGCCGCCGCGCTCGCCGAGGAGCTGCTCACCCGGTGCCCGCGACTGCGGATGCTGGCCACCAGCCGGGAGCCGCTCAACATCCTCGGCGAGGCGCTGTGCCCGGTGGGGCCGCTGGCCCTGCCCGAGCCGCAGGCCACCGCCGCGCAGGCGCTGGCGTACCCGGCGGTGCAGCTGCTGCGCGACCGGGCCGCGGCGGTGCGGCCGGGTTTCGCGGTGACCGACGACAACGTCGCCGAGGTGGTGGAGATCTGCCGCCGCCTCGACGGGCTGCCGCTGGCCGTCGAGCTGGCCGCGGCCCGGCTGCGCACCATGTCGCCGGCGCACCTGGCCACCCGGCTCGGTGACCGGTTTCGGCTGCTCACCGGCGGCAGCCGCACCGCCATGGCCCGGCACCGCACTCTGCGCGCCGTGGTGGCGTGGAGCTGGGAGCTGCTCGCCGAGCCGGAGCGGCTGCTGGCCGAGCGCGTCGCCGTGTTCCCCGCGGGCGTCACCCACGACAGCGCCACCGGGGTGTGCGCCGACGCGCGGGTGCCCGCCGCCGACGTCGCCGACCTGCTCGACGCGCTGGTCGACAAGTCACTGCTGCAGGTCACCGGCGACGGCGAGCCCCGCTACCGCATGCTCGACACGATCCGGGAGTACGGCCTGGAGCGGCTCGCCGACACCGGGGAGCTGGCGCCGGTGCGCGCCGCGCACGCCGCGTACTTCCTCGACGTCGCGGAGCGGGCCGAGCCGCACCTGCGCGGCGCGCAGCAGCTGCACTGGATCGCGCTGCTGTCCGCCGAGCGGGACAACCTGCTGGCCGCGCTGCACTTCGCCTGCGACAACGGCGACGCCGACACGGCCGTGCGGCTGGTCTCGGCGCTCGGGCTCTACTGGACCGTGCTCGGCGCCAACGCGGAGGCGGCGAGCTGGCTGAGCCAGGCCCTGGCGGTGCCCGGCGGCGCGCCGAGCCCGCAGCGGACCATCGCCACCGCGTTCCAGCTGATCAACCGGGTGGCCGCGGAGGAGCCGACCGACAGCACGGAGGTGGTCAAGGGGATCGCCCGGCTGGCGGCCGAGGCCGACCCGGCCTGGGACCACCCGCTGCTGGCGCTGCTCGAACCGGCGGCCGCGCTGCTGGCCGACGACACCGCGGCCGGGCTGGCCGCGATCGACCGCGGGCTCGCGAACGCCGACCCCTGGGCGCGGGCCATGCTGCGCATGTCCCGGGCGTTCCTGGCCGACAACGACGGCGACGCCGCGGCGATGTACGCCGACCTGCTCGCCGCGATCGAGGAGTTCCGCGGGGTGGGCGACCGCGGCGGCCTGGCCATCGCGCTGACCGCCTTCGGCGAGGCGAGCGCGGTACGCGGCGACTTCGACGCCGCCGAGGCGGCGCTGTTGGAGGCGATCGAGCTGACCGGGCAGCTCGGGGGACGGACGACACGGAGTACCAGCGGGTCCGGCTCGCCGTGGTGCGCTGGCAGCGGGGCGACGCCGACGCCCTGCCGCTGCTGCGCGACATCGCCGGGAGCGGCTCCTCGCGCAACTCGTGCGGCGCCCGGCTGGTGCTCGGCGACGCGTACCGCCTGGACGGCGACCACGGGCGGGCGCGGGAGCACTACGACACCGCGCTGGCCCAGCTCAGCACGACCCTGATGGCGTCGCCGCAGTTCCGGGCGCTGATCCTGACCTCGCTCGGGCACCTGGCGGTGAGCCGGGGCGAGCGGGCCGAGGCCGCTGCCGCGCTGGAGGAGGCGCTGGGCAGCGCGCTGTCCGCCAAGGACATGCCGGTCGTCGCGCGGGTCGGGGTGGGCGTGGCCGACCTGTGGCTCAGCCGGGGCGACCGCACGCGCGCGGCGACGGTGCTGGGGGCGGCGGAGCGGCTGCGCGGCCTGGCCGACCGGGCCACCCCGGACACGCTGCGCCTGACCGCCGCGCTGACCGGTGAACCGGCGCTCGCGCGGGCGTACGCGCAGGGCCGCACCCTGGACCGCGCCGACGCGCTGGCCCTGCTCGGCCGGATCTGAGGCCGCCACCGCCGGGTTAGGAAGGGCACCTTCCACAACGCATAGCGTTAAGAAGGTGCCCTTCCTTTCGTCAGGTGCGGCGGCGGTAGGCGCGGACGGCGAGCGGGGCGAAGACGACGAGCAGGCCGAGCGACCACAGCAGGGTGTGGGTGACCGGAACGGCGACGGGGCCGCCGAGCATGAGGCCGCGGGCGGCGGCCATGACGTCGGTGACGGGGTTGAGCTTCACCCAGGCCTGCAGCCAGCCGGGCAGGGTGTCGGTGGGGACCATCATGTTGGTGCCGAAGGTCAGCGGGAACATGATCAGGAACGAGATGCCCTGCACCGCGCCGGGCTCGCGGACCAGCATGCCGATCAGCACCGAGGTCCAGCTCAGGCAGAACGAGAAGACCAGCACCAGCAGGCAGGCGGCCACGCCCAGCAGGATGCCGTTGCCGAGGCGGAAGCCCAGCGCGGTGCCGAAGCCGAGCAGGACCAGCGTGGCCACCACGAACCGGATGACGTCGCCGAGCACGGCGCCGATCAGCGGGGCCGAGCGGGCGATGGGCAGGCTGCGGAACCGGTCGAAGACGCCCTTCTTGATGTCGCTGTTGAGGTTCACCCCGATCGCGGTGGAGGCGAACATCGCCGTCTGCACCAGGATCGCCGGCAGCAGGAACTGCAGGTACGCGTGCTGCGAGCCGGCCACGGCGCCGCCCAGCAGGTACACGAAGATGACCACGAAGATCACCGGCTGGAGTGTCACGTCGAGCAGCTGCTCGGGGGTGCGCCGCGTCTTGGCCAGGCTCCGCCCGGCCAGCGCGAGGCTGTGCCGGACCAGCGCGAACGGTCGGCGGGGCGCGGCGGCCGGGGTCACGGCCGGGGCGGGCGGGGTGAGGGTGGCGGTCATGCGGCGACCTCCTGGCGGTCGGCGGCCCCGTGGCCGGTGGGGGTGGCGTCTGCCCCGTGGCCGGTGAGGGTGAGGA
The DNA here is from genome assembly GCF_040675365.1 of Catellatospora sp. NPDC049609. NCBI lineage: Bacteria > Bacillati > Actinomycetota > Actinomycetes > Micromonosporales > Micromonosporaceae > Catellatospora > Catellatospora sp. NPDC049609. The sequence continues at coordinate 11,736 of NZ_JBFAOU010000121.1, forward strand.
AGACCTCGTCGAGGCTGGGCAGCCGCAGCGACAGCTCGGTCATGGTGACCCCGGCGTCGGCCAGGCGGCGTACCGCCTCGGTGAACGCGCGGTCGTCGGGCACCGGCACGGTGAGCACGCCCCGGCTCGGCGACTCGGGGCGGTGACCGGAGACGGTCGCCAGGATCTGCTCGACGTCGCCGAGGCGGGCCGGGTCGGCGGGGCGGGCCGCGATGGTCTGCCCGCCCACGACGCGCTTGAGGTCGGCGGGGGTGTCGTGGGCGATGACCCGGCCGTGGTCCATCACCGTGATCTCGTCGGCGAGCGCGTCGGCCTCCTCCAGGTACTGCGTGGTCAGCAGCACGGTGGTGCCCTCGGCGACCAGGGCGCGGACCATGTGCCACACGTCGTCGCGCTTGGCCGGGTCCAGGCCCGTCGTCGGCTCGTCCAGGTAGATCACGTCGGGGCGGCCGACCAGGCTCGCGGCGAGGTCGAGGCGGCGGCGCATCCCGCCGGAGTAGGTGCGCGCGGGCCGCCCGGCGGCCTCGGTGAGGTCGAAGCGGGCCAGCAGCTCCCTGGCGCGGGTGCGGGCGTCGGCCGTGCGCAGGTCGAGCAGCCGGCCGATGAGCACCAGGTTCTCGGTGCCGGTGAGATCGTCGTCGACGGAGGCGTACTGGCCGGTCAGGCCGATGCGGCGGCGCACCTGCTCGGCGTCGCGCACCACGTCGAACCCGCCGACGGTGGCCCGGCCCGCGTCGGGGCGCAGCAGCGTGGCGAGCACGCGTACGGCCGTGGTCTTGCCGGCGCCGTTGGGGCCGAGCACGCCGAGCACGGTGCCCGGCCGGGCGGCCAGCTCCACTCCGGCCAGCGCGGTCGTGGTGCCGAACCGCTTGACCAGGCCCTCGGCCTGGAAAGCGTAGGTCATGGTTCCTTCCCTCCCTGGGGTACGCCGTCCAGGGAACGCCGGCCCGCTGGCAGGGCGCGCACAGCCCGCTGGCACGCGCGCACACCTTGGGCACGCGGGCGCGCGGTGCTACCGTCGACAACCCCCGAACCCCGAGGTCAGCCCATGTCTCACCGTTGCGGCAAGCACGTCCTCCTGTCCGCCCCCGCCTCCGCGCAGTCCGGCTGGATCGCCTGCGCCGTGCACCGGATGGGCGGCACCCAGCTCGACGCGACCTTCGCCCGCATCGTCGGCCTGGAGTTCCACGGCGAGGAGGTCCTCGGCTTCGGCTGGATCATCACCCACGCCATGCTCGACGACGCCTGACGCGTCGCACCCCCGAACCTCGCCGCCCTCGCGCCGTCGGCGCGCTGCGGTTTCGGGAAAACTACAGCATAGGACGCAGGCATTGGCGCAGTTTCCCCGAAACTGCAGTCGCGCCTCGCGGCGCGGGCCGGGGTGGGTGGAGGCCCGGCCCCGGCGCGCACGTGGGAGGCAGCGCCGGGGACGGGCGGCTCGTCAGGAGGCGTACGCCTCCAGCTCGCTCAGCTGGCCCGCCGGCCAGCCGGTGTTGCCGGTGAACACGACCCGGAGGAACCGGGTGGTGCCGGACGGCAGGGTGATCGTCACCGTGTTTCCCGTCGCCGGGTTGAAGGTGTGCGCCGCCGACGGCACCAGGGTCCGCCAGGTGATCCCGTCGTCGCTGCCCAGCACCGAGATCGTCTGGGTACGCGCGGCCCACGCCGCCTGCGGCGGCAGCTTCAGCACCAGGCGCCGCACGGTGGTGCTCCCGCCCAGGTCGGTCTGCACCCACTGCGGGAAGGCGTTGTTCGGGCTCTCCCAGTAGCTGCCCGCGTTGCCGTCCACGACGTTGCCCGAGCCGTAGGACTGGACGTGCCCGCTCTCGGCGGTGGGCTTGCCCGCGGCGAGGTTGACGTTCGCCGGGGGCGGGTCGGTGGTGACCGTGACCGGGTTCGACGGGCCCGACACCAGGCCCGCGCCGTCCTGCGCGGCGACGGTGAAGGTGTGCGCCGAGCCCGGGGCCAGCCCGGTCGCGGTGAACGTGGTGCCCGACGCGGTGCCGAACGGCGCGCCGTTGCGCAGCACCCGGTACCCGGTGACGGCGACGTTGTCGGTGGACGCCGACCAGGACAGCGACACGGTGGTCTGGGTCTTGCCGGTCACGGCCAGCTGCTGCGGCACGGACGGGGGCTGGGTGTCGACCTGGCCGCCCGCGTACACCTCGAACTCGGAGACCTGGCCCGCGGGCCAGCCGGTGTTGGCCGTGATGGTCAGCCGCACGTGGCGCACCGTGGCGGCCGACACCGGGATGCTGACCGTGTTGGCGGCGCCCGGGTCGAAGACGCGGCCCGCCTCGGCGGACAGCGGCACCCAGGTGCTGCCGTCGGCCGAGCCGTGCACCGCGATGCGCTGGGTGCGCGCGCCCCAGCCGGGCGGCAGCTTCAGCGCGACGCGCGAGACGGCGTGCTGCCCGCCGAGGTCGACCGTCAGGGTCTGCGGGAACTGGTTGTTCACGCTCTCCCAGTACGAGCCCGCGTTGCCGTCGACGGCGTTGCCCGCCGGGAAGCCGCCGTTGGTGCTCGACGCGCTGACCGGCCGGTTCAGGGCCACGTTGACCGTCGGCGACGGCGGGTCGGTGGTGACCGTGACCGTGCTGCTCGGTCCGGAGACCGCCCCGGCCGCGTCCCGGGCCCGCACGTAGTAGGAGTACGTCGTCGACGGGGACAGGCCGCTCAGGGTGACCGAGGTGCCGGACGGCGCCGCCACCACGCTGTCCACCGCGCCCAGCTCCTGGTAGACGGTGTAGCCGACCACGCCGACGTTGTCGGTCGACGCCGGCCAGGACAGCGAGACGCTGGTGGCGGTCTTGCCGGTGACGGCCGGGTTGCCGGGCACGGTCGGCGGCACCACGTCACCGGGGCCGGACCGGTTGGCGAACTCGGTGGCCCAGTAGCGGGTCCGGGTCAAATACGCCGTCTCGGCGGCCGCGCCGGTCTGGCCGTACGCGCCGTCGTAGGTCTGGTAGCCGTGGCCCGCGGGCGGGGTCGCGCTGGCGGGTTCGATGGACGAGCCCTCGTGCCACTCGTTGAACGACGTGATCGACACCCAGTTCGGCAGCCCGCCGGTCGCCGGGTTGAGCGCGTTGTTCCACTGCAGGTCGTAGGTGGCGCCGTTGTTGCGGGACACGGTCGGCGTGGTGTTGCCGGGCACGGCCCGGTCGTCGATGTACCCCGGGGCCACCGAGGGGGCCCAGATCAGGCCGTTGGCCTTGCAGTACGCGCTCGCCTGCGCCCAGCCCGGCGCGGTGGACCCGGCGATGCCGTCGTAGGTGTACATGCCGCCGAAGTGGGCGACCCGGGTGGTGTCCGTGGTCTGCGCCAGGATGATGTTGCTCGCCTTGAGCGGCGCGATCGGCGACCAGTCGGCGATGAGCAGGCTCTCGAAGACGTAGAACGCGGGGCGGTTGCCGTGTGCCGCGTCGCGGTAGAAGGCGGGGCTGGACCCGTACCGGCTGTTGAGGTAGTTGATGTCGGCGACGGTGGAGGCGGCGGTGCGCCCGGCGTAGGGCTCCAGGTGCCAGGCGACCTTCAGCCCCTGCGCGGCGGCGGCGTTCAGCACGCCCGCGGCCAGGTTGTCCTCGTAGGAGCCCTGGCCCCACCAGCTGTAGACGAGCACGCCCGCGCCGGACTGGCGGATCCACTGCATGTGCTGGGCGACGGCGCCGGTGTGGTCGCCGGAGTCGTAGGCGCCGAGGGCCGGGTAGAGGTCGGCGCCGACGTCGCCCGGCGGGGTGTGCCCGCCCTGCTGCCAGTGCCGGTATGCGCCGTGGACGGCCGGGTTGCCGTACCACGAGTAGTAGAAGACGTGCACGTTCGGCGACGGCGGCGGGTCGGCGGCCTGCGCGGCGGGCGGTGCGGCGGCCAGCCCGGCCGCGACCACCAGTGCGGCCAGCGCCGCCCGCAGCGTGCGGTACGCGGACATGACGGGTCCTCTCCGGTGCGGTGTCGGGGCGGCGTCCCGGGGACGTGCGGGCGCCGTTCGAGCGTTGCAGGCAAGACCTTAGATAGGTCGTCGCAAAAACTCTAGCGTTGTATGCAAGTTTGCAATGCCAATCGAGACGTTGCGGACCGTGACGGCGCAACGGTTGCCGTCGGCGTGACCGTCCTATCCGTACCCCGGCAGGGCCTTGCAGAGGGCTGCCTGGCTGCGACGGAGCCGTCCGGCGGGGCCGCGGTCGCGGAGAGTTCCGAGATCAGTGGTCATGGGGCGGAGTCACCGCCGGTGATGGCCGCTGATCAGGGCGGGGTGGTCCCGGCGTGCAACGGAGACGATCACTGTCCGTCCTCGCTGGACGATCGCTACGTTTTTTGCATTGGACTGTGGACTTCTAACTACCAAGGCTCTAACGTTTTGCTACCACAGTCAGAAACACCGATGACTTGAGCCCGAAACAGAGCTTCAGGTGGCAGGTGCTCCTCGGCCGTGGCGGCGTGTGCGCGCGAGCAGGCACGTCGCCGCAATCCGCTCCGGCCGGGTCGCCTTCCGTAACACGGGGTGGCCGTCCTCCGTCGACGGTGACCGCGGATTCGCGGCGGGATGAACGCAGGAGAGGCAATGCAGGGAGGAGTGCAGTGAAAACCAAGAATGTACGGGCCAGGCTGCTGGCGACACTGGTCGCCGCCAGCCTGGCCGTCGTCGTCGGGCCGGTGTCGCCGGCCACGGCCGCCGGAGGGCCCAACCTGGCCGCCGGCAAGCCGGTGTCGGCCAGCAGCACCAACAACGGTTTCGTCACCGGCAACCTGGTCGACGCGAACCAGGGCAGCTACTGGGAGAGCTCGGGCGCGTTCGCGCAGTGGGCCCAGGTCGACCTCGGCACCACCACCAGCATCGACCAGGTCGTGCTGAAGCTGCCCGCGGGCTGGGGCGAGCGCACCCAGACGCTGTCCGTGCAGGGCAGCACCAACGGCACGTCGTTCAGCACGATCGTGGCGTCGGCGGGCTACAACTTCCAGCCCGGCTCGAACAACACCGTCGTCATCAACTTCCCGGCGGCGAGCACCCGGTATGTGCGGATCAACATCACCGCCAACACCGGCTGGGCCGCCGCGCAGCTGTCCGAGCTGGAGGTCTACGGCGCGGGCGGCGGCTCGTCCGGCAACCTCGCCGCGGGCAAGGCGATCGCCGAGAGCGGCCACGCCGACGTGTACGGCGCGGGCAACGCCAACGACGGCAACCAGGGCACCTACTGGGAGAGCGTGAACAACGCGTGGCCGCAGTGGCTGCGCGTCGACCTCGGCTCGACCGTCAGCGTGAACCGGGTCGTGCTGAAGATCCCGTCCGGCTGGGGCGCGCGCACGCAGACCCTCGCCGTGCAGGGCAGCACCAACGGCAGCACGTTCGCCGACATCGTCGGCTCGGCCGCGTACAACTTCGCGCCCGGCTCGAACAACACGGTGACGATCAACTTCACCACCGCGTCCACCCGGTACGTGCGGATCAACATCACCGCCAACTCCGGCTGGCCGGCCGGCCAGATCTCCGAGTTCGAGATCTACGGCCCGACCACGGGTGACACCCAGGCCCCCACCGTCCCGGGCAGCCTGTCCTACACCCAGCCCCAGGCGGGCCAGATCCGCCTGGCGTGGAACGCCTCCACCGACAACGTGGGCGTCACCGCCTACGACGTCTACGCCAACGGCAACCTGCTGACCAGCGTCAGCGGCTCGACGCTCACCTACACCGACAGCCGGCCGGTCAGCGAGACGGTCAGCTACTACGTGCGGGCCCGCGACGCCGCGGGCAACCAGTCGGGCAACAGCAACACCGTCACCCGCACCGGCCAGACCGGCGACACCCAGGCGCCCACCGCGCCCGGCAGCCTCGCCTACACGCTGCCCGCCTCCGGCCAGATCCGGCTCACCTGGACCGCGTCGACCGACAACGTCGGCGTGACCGGGTACGACATCTACGCCAACAGCGCGCTGCGCGGCAGCGTCAACGGCAGCACGCTGGTCTACACCGACAGCCAGCCGGACTCGGCGACGGTCACCTACTTCGTCCGGGCCAAGGACGCGGCGGGCAACATCTCGCCGATGAGCAACACGGTGACCCGCAACGGCTCCGGTGGCGGCGGCACCAACCAGGCGCTGAACAAGCCGATCACCTCGAACGGCCACACGCACATCTTCGCGGCCGAGAACGCCAACGACGGTGACCTCACCACCTACTGGGAGGGCAGCACGTCGCCCAACCAGCTCACCGTGTCGCTGGGCTCCAACGTCGGCCTGACCTCGATCGTGGTCAAGCTGAACCCGGACGCCGCGTGGGGCGCGCGCACCCAGACCATCCAGGTCCTGGGCCGCGAGCAGAGTTCGTCGTCGTTCGTCAACGTGGTGTCGGCGCAGGCGTACAACTTCAGCCCGGCCACCGGCAACACGGTGACCATCAACGCCTCCGGCAGCTACGCCGACGTCCGGCTGCAGTTCACCGGCAACACCGGCGCCCCCGGCGGCCAGGTGGCCGAGTTCCAGGTCATCGGCACCCCGGCGCCGAACCCGGACCTCACCGTCACCTCGCTGACCTGGTCGCCGGCCTCCCCGGTGGAGACCGACGCGGTCACCCTGAGCGCGGTGGTCCGCAACGCGGGCACCAACACCTCCGCCGCGACGAACGTCAACTTCTACCTGGGCACCACCCTGGTGGGCACCGGCTCGGTCGGCTCGCTGGCCGCCGGCGCGCAGGCGACGGTCAACGCCAACATCGGCACCCGCAACGCGGGCTCCTACGCCGTCACCGCGAAGGTCGACGAGGCGAACAGCGTCATCGAGCAGAACGAGGCCAACAACAGCCTCACCGCGTCGAGCAACCTGACCGTCTCCCCGGTGCAGAGCTCCGACCTGGTCGCGAACCTGAGCTGGACGCCGAGCAACCCGTCGGCCGGCAACAACGTGACCTTCTCGGTCGCCATCAGGAACCAGGGCACCATCGCCTCGGCGAGCGGTGCGCACGGCATCACGCTGACCGTCCTCAACGAGGCCGGCACCGTGGTCCGCACGCTGACCGGCTCGTACTCCGGCGTGATCAACGCCGGTGCCACGTCGAGCGCCGTCAACCTGGGCACCTGGACCGCGGCCAACGGCCGGTACACCGTCCGCGTGGTGCTCGCCAACGACGGCAACGAGCTGGCCGTCAAGCAGGCGAACAACACCAGCAACACGCCGCTGTTCGTCGGGCGTGGCGCGAACATGAACTACGACATGTACGAGGCCGAGGACGGCTCGGTCGGTGGCGGCGGCGCCGTCGTCGGCCCGAACCGCACCATCGGCGACCTCGCCGGTGAGGCCAGCGGCCGTCGCGCCGTGACGCTGAACAGCAACGGCCAGTACGTGCAGTGGACCACCAAGGCCGCGGCCAACGCGCTCGTCGTCCGGTTCTCCATCCCGGACAACAGCGGCGGCACCGGCACCACGTCCACGCTGAACATCTACGTCAACAACACCTTCCACAAGGCGATCACGCTGACCTCGAAGTACTCGTGGCTCTACGGCGCGGAGGCGGGGCCGAGCAACTCGCCCGGTGCCGGCGCGCCGCGTCACATCTACGACGAGGCCAACGTCCTGCTGGACTCGACCATCCCGCAGGGCGCGACGATCAAGCTGCAGAAGGACGCGGCCAACGCGGGCACGTTCGCGATCGACTTCATCAACCTGGAGCAGGTGAGCCCGCGGGCGAACCCGGACCCGGCGAAGTACAAGGTCCCGACCGGCACCTCGCACCAGGAGGTGCAGAACGCCTTCGACGCGGTCCGCATGGACACCACCGGCGCCTTCATCGGTGTCTACCTGCCCGCCGGCAACTACGAGACGGCGCAGAAGTTCCAGATCTACGGCAAGCCGGTCAAGGTCGTCGGCGCGGGCATGTGGTACACCCGCTTCCACACGCCCACCGGCCAGGAGAACACCGACGCCGGCTTCCGGGTGGAGAGCAGCGCCAACGGCTCCTCCTTCGAGCACCTGGCGTTCTTCGGCAACTACACCACCCGCCAGGACGGACCGGGCAAGGTCTGGGGCGAGCTGAAGTCCGTGAACAACCTGACCTTCGACAACGTCTGGGTCGAGCACACGGTCTGCGGCTGGTGGGGTGTCAACGTCAGCGGCTGGAACGTCAAGAACAGCCGCGTCCGCAACACCTTCGCCGACGGCATCAACCTGACCAACGACTCCACCAACAACACGGTCAGCAACGTCGAGGGCCGCGGTAACGGAGACGACGCGTTCGCGCTGTTCTCCGCGACCGACAGCGGCGGCTCGGTCGGCAACAACGGCAACGTCTTCGAGAACCTCTCGGCGACGCTGACCTGGCGTGCCGCGGGTCTGGCCGTGTACGGCGGGTACAACAACGTGTTCCGCAACCTGTACATCGCGGACATGCTGACGTACTCCGGCATCACGATCAGCTCGCTGGACTTCGGATACCCGTTCGTCGGCTTCGGCACCACACCCACCCGGTTCGAGAACATCTCGCTGGTCCGGGCGGGCGGTCACTTCTGGGGCAACCAGACCTTCGGCGCCATCTGGGTCTTCGCGGCCTCGAAGGAGTTCCGAGGCATCCGGGTGACCGATGTGGACATCGTCGATCCGACGTACTCCGGCATCATGTTCCAGTCGAAGTACCCGGAGCAGCAGCCGGTGACCGACACCATCTTCACCAACATCCGCATCAGCGGTGCCCAGAAGAGCGGTGACGCGTTCGACGCCAAGTCCGGCTTCGGCATCTGGGTCAACGAGCTGCCCGAAACCGGTCAGGGTCCGGCCCGTGGCTCCGCCACGTTCAACAACCTGACCTTCAGCAACAACTTCCAGAACATCAAGAACACCACCACGACCTTCACGCTGACCATCAACTAGCCTGAAGGGAAAGGAAGGGCACCTTCTTAACGCCATGCGTTGTAGAAGGTGCCCTTCTTAACGCCATGATGGGGGTATGGCGCTCGATCGGCTCGACCTGTCCCACCCCACCGCGCGGCTCGGGCTCGGCCTGGCGGCGGTCGGGCGGCCCGGGTACATCAACCTCGGGCGCGACCGGGACCTGCCCGCCGACCGGAGCGTCGAGGCGATGCGGGCGCGCAGCCACGAGCTGCTCGACGCGGCGTACGCGGCGGGCGTGCGCTACGTGGACGCGGCGCGCTCGTACGGCCGCGCCGAGGAGTTCCTCGCCGCCTGGCTGGACACCCGCGACGTCCCCGACGTCGTGATCGGCAGCAAATGGGGGTACACGTACACCGCCGGCCGGCGCGTCGACGCCCCGGTGCACGAGACCAAGGACCACAGCCTCGCCGTGTACGAGCGCCAGCTCGCCGAGACGAGGGAGCTGCTCGGGGACCGGCTCGACCTGTACCAGATCCACTCGCTGACAGTGGAGAGCCCCGCGCTGCGCGACACCACGCTGCACCAGCGCCTCGCCCACCTGACCGCCACGGGCGTGACGGTCGGCTTCTCCAGCAGCGGGCCGCGGCAGCGGGACGCGATCGAGGCGGCGCTGGCGATCGAGGTGGACGGACTGCCGCTGTTCCGCAGCGTGCAGGCGACCTGGAACCTGCTGGAGCCGTCGGCGGGCCCGGCCCTGGCGGCCGCCCGCGCGGCCGGCTGCCAGGTGATCGTCAAGGAGGCCCTGGCCAACGGCCGCCTCGCCGTGGCCGGGTCCGGCACCGCCGCCGTGGACGGTCCTGCCGCCGCTGCGGACGCGCCTGCCGCTGCCGCTGCCGGGTCAGGACCGGCGCGGGCCGGGTCCGGCGAGCTCGGCGCGGACCGGCTCGGCGTGGACCAGCTCGGTGTATTGGCCGAGGTCGCCGCCGAGACGGGCGCGACACCCGACGCCGTGGCGATCGCCGCGGTGCTGGCCCAGCCGTGGGCCGGGATCGTGCTTTCCGGTGCCGCCACGGCCGGGCAGCTCGCGACCAACCTCGACGGCACGCGGCTCAGCCTCACTCCCGCCCAGCTCGACCGCCTCGCCCCGCTGGCAGAGCCTGCGGAGGAGTACTGGAAGCACCGCGCCACCCTTCCCTGGGCCTGATGCCGCCGCTGCTGCCGCTGCCGCCGCTGCTGCCGCTGCTGCCGCTGCTGCCGCTGCTGCCGCTGCTGCCGCTGCTGCCGCTGCTGCCGCTGCTGCCGCCAGTCTGCTGCGGCTGACAACTTTTGGGTTGTCCCGACAACCCAGAAGTTGTCGGCTCTGGCTCGTCGGCCTGGTCGGCGGTCGGGGCGGCGGTCGATGGGTGGTGGGCTGGGGCGATGATCGCTGATTCGTGTCCAGACCTGCGGTCAGACCGCACTTTCTGACACAGAAAGCCGATCATGCAGCCCGCGAGGCGGGTGGCGGGCGGCGAATTGCGGTGTCGGCGCGGGTCCGGCGCGGGTCGGCGCGGGGCAGGTCCGGCGCGGCGCGGTTCCGGCGCCGGGCAGGGTTAAGAAGGTGCCCTTCCTCAACGCATAGCGTTAAGAAGGTGCCCTTCCTTTTCCTCAGGCGGGGGTGGTGCGGAGGGTGGTGGCTACGGCGGAGGCCGCGGCTTCGGCGTCGGGGCCGGTGGCGTGGACGGTGACGGTCTGGCCGGCGGTGGCGCCGAGGGCGAGCAGGGCCAGCACGCCGCGGGCGTTGGCGGTGCGGTCGCCGTGGACGATCTCGACGGTGCTGGTGAACTTCGCGGCGGTGACGACCACCTGGCCGGCGGGGCGGGCGTGCAGGTGGGCGGGCAGGACGACGTCCTCAGAGCTTTCGGGCATGCCAGGCCTCCTCGGCCGCGCCGGCGACCGTGTCCAGGTCGGCGCCGGTGGCGGCGATGACGGCGGCCGCGACGGCGCCCTCGACGAACGGGGCGTCGGCCAGCCGCACCCGGGCGTCCGGGTGCTCGTCCAGCAGCGCGCGGGCGGTCAGCACGGAGCTGCCGAGGTCGGGCAGGACCACGACGCCGTCACCCGAGGCGGCTTCGGCGATCGCGTCGCGGATCAGGTCGTACGAGGTGCCCAGGCCGCCGTCGTCGGTGCCGCCCGCGACCGTGACCGCGACGGCGTCGCCGGCCACCTGCCGCAGCAGCTCCCGCAGCCCGGCGGCGAGGTCGGCACTGTGCGAGACCAGCACGATCCCCACGCTCATGTCCGCATCGTATCCGGGCGGGCGACCGGAAAGCGGGCACGCGGCGGCCGTCCGGGGCAGGATGGACTTACGACGCGAACCGGTTCGCGCCGGCGTCCGCCGACGCCGTGAAGGGAGCCCCGCCGTGAAGAAGTTCATCAACCACCCGGACGCGGTGGTCCGCGAGGCGCTGGTGGGCATGGCCGCCGCGCATCCCGACCTGCGCGTCGACCTCGAACAGCAGATAGTGGTGCGGGCCGACGCGCCCCGGTCCGGCAAGGTGGGGCTGATCTCCGGCGGCGGGTCGGGGCACGAGCCCATGCACGCCGGGTTCGTGGGCCTCGGCATGCTCGACGCGGCCTGCCCCGGCGAGGTGTTCACCTCGCCCGTGCCCGACCAGATCCTCGCCGCCGCGAAGGCGGTCGACGGCGGGGCGGGCGTGGTCCACATCGTGAAGAACTACACCGGCGACGTGATGAACTTCCAGATGGCGGCGGAGCTGTCCGGCGACGAGGGCATCGAGGTGCACTCGGTGCTGGTCGACGACGACGTCGCGGTGGAGGACTCGACGTGGACCGCGGGCCGCCGCGGCACCGGCGCGACCATGCTGGTCGAGAAGATCGCTGGGGCGCTGGCGGAGGAGGGCGGGGACGCCGCGTCCGTCGCCGCGATGGGCACCCGGGTCAACGAGGCCAGCGCCTCGTTCGCGATCGCGCTCACCGCGTGCACCACGCCCGCCGCCGGGCGGCCCGGGTTCGAGCTGCCCGAGGACGAGATGGAGGTCGGCGTCGGCATCCACGGCGAGCCGGGCCGCCGCCGGGAGAAGCTGCTCCCGGCGCGCGACATCGCGACGATGACCCTGGAGGCGATCCTGGCGGCCAAGCCGGTCGCCACCGGCGAGGATGCGATCGTGGTGGTCAACGGGCTCGGCGCCACCCCGCTGATCGAGCTGTACCTGCTCTACGGCGAGATCTCGGGGCTGCTGGAGTCGGCCGGGGTGCGCATCGCGCGCAACCTCGTCGGCAACTACGTGACCAGCCTGGACATGGCCGGGATGTCGCTGACCGTGTGCCGGGCCGACCCGGAGATGCTGCGGCTGTGGGACGCCCCGGTGCGCACCCCGGCGCTGCGCTGGGGCGTCTGATGGACGTCGCGCTCGCCAGGGCCTGGCTGGACGCCGCCGCCGCCGCCATCGCCGCTCGTGGCGACGAGCTGACCAGGCTCGACGCCGCGATCGGCGACTCCGACCACGGCGTGAACATGAACCGGGGCTTCGGCGCGGTGACGGCGAAGGCCTCGCCGCGCACCATCACGTCCTGCATCGACGACACCAGGTGCTTGAGCGGCAGGAACTCCGAGACGGTGCGCAGCCACT
>NZ_JBFAOU010000122.1:0-24012 GCF_040675365.1 Catellatospora sp. NPDC049609
GTCGGGATCACCAAGGCGGCGCTCTACTACCATTTCGCCGCCAAGGAGGACGTGCTCCACGAGCTGACCGGCCCGGTGCTGGACGAGCTCGAAACCGGGGGCGACTTGCGCCCCCGGCCGCCGGCGGTCACAACACGGCCGCCATGGCCACGCGATCGTGGCGCCGGATCACTGTGAAACGTGGCTGAACCGCTGGTTGGCCTGGCCGTTGCAGTCGTAGAGCTGCACCCGGGCACCGTTGGCGGTGCTCCAGACGTCCAGGCACCGGCCCGACTGCACGCCGGTGATGGTGCCGTTGGCGTTGAGGTTCCACTGCTGGTTGGTCTGGCCGTTGCAGCTGTAGATCTGGATCTGCGCCCCGTTGCCGGAGCCCGCCGCGTCCAGGCACTTGTTGCCGTACACGGTCAACTGCTTGCCGGAGGTGTAGGTCCACTGCTGGTTGGCCTGGTTGTTGCAGTCGTACAGCTGCACACGCGTGCCGTTGGTCTGCGACGCGTTGGGCACGTCGATGCACCGGCCCGACTGTGCGCCCACGATCCGGCCGACGCCGCCCGCCGGAGGCGTCGGCGAGGAGGACGGGCCAGGCGAGGACGACGGAGGGGGCGAGGTAGGCGCCGACTGCGACGGCGACGGTGTGGCGGAGTTGAGGACGTTGAGCACCGAGGTGTACGCCGGCTTCGCGCCACCGCCGCTGTTGAACAGCAGCGGGCTCTCGCTGGAGCGCCACGAGTCGCTGTCGCGCACGCCCCACACCGTGATGCCGATGCAGCGCGGCACGTTCATGCAGGCCTGAGTCAGGCCGGCGTACTGCGTGGTGGAGGCGTTGGTGACGTCGACCTCGGTGAGGGTCACGTCGACCCCGAGGGCGGCGAAGCTGGACAGCGTGGTCTGGAAGTTGCTCGGCAGGGAGCTGCCACCGGTGAAGTGGGTCTGCAGACCGACGCAGTCGATGGGCACGCCCCGGGACTTGAAGTCCTGGATCATGCGGTACACACCCTGGGTCTTGCCGTACGACCAGTTCTCGATGTTGTAGTCGTTGTAGCACAGCTTGGTCGACGGGTCGGCGGCGCGGGCGGTGCGGAACGCCACCTCGATCCAGTCGTTGCCGGTGCCCTGCAGGTTGGACGAGCGGCGGCTGCCGTCCTCGTTGAACGCCTCGTTCACCACGTCCCAGGCCGCGAGCTTGCCCCGGTAGTGGGCCATGACGCCGTTGATGTGGTCGATCATGGCTTGGCGCAGCGTGGAGCCGGACAGGCTCTGCATCCACCCCGGCTGCTGCGCGTGCCACGCCAGGGTGTGGCCGCGCACTTTCAAGCCGCGCTGTGTGGCCCAGTTGTAGATCTGATCGCCGGCGCCGAAGTTGAACTGGCCGCGCTGGGGCTGGAGCGCGTCGATCTTCATCTCGTTCTCGGCCGTGATCATGTTGAACTCACGCCCGGCGATCGTGGTGTACGTCGAGTCGCCGAGCCGGCCGGCCGCGATCGCCGTGCCGAAGTACCGGCCCGACTGCGCGGCCGCCGCACCCAGCGTGCTCTCCGCTGCTTGCGCCGACGGCATCATCACCGTGGCTGCGGTCACGGCCGCGACACTGACCGCGCCGGCGACCAGCGCCCTGACGATGAGCAATCTCTTCCGCCGGGTTGCGCCAATGTGGATGGAGGGGCTTGTAGCCACCTTGGCCTCCTGTTTCTCGCGAGCGCCCGCGCCGTCTGGGCGGGACGGCCGGACGTGCCGGCCGATATTCAGTAGCGCCGATGCTCCACCAAACTTCTGTTTCAGGCAATGAGTTTCGGAAAAGTTCCGGAAACAATTTTTAGACCAGAGCAACAGATAAGTGCTGGTGAGAAAGGATCTGGCACGGTGACTGCCCTGCCCGAGTCGGTGGTCGCCCAGGACGCAGTAAGCGGAACTTTCGCGACGCGGCGACACCGACCGTCATAACCGTTTTCGAGAATTCCGTCGGCGGACCGGCTGTCAACGGCCACGGTGAGGTCGCCACTGGTGGCCAGCGAATGTCGCCACCTGTGGTCATGTCAGTTCATGGGCGGCTCCGGGTGGTGCGGGTGCGGGCCTCCAGCATGCGGAAGGACTCGCCTTCGGTGACCACGACGGTGGCGTGGTGCAGGAGCCGGTCGAGCAGGCTGGTCGCGGTGACGTGTTCGGGCAGGAACCGGCCCCACTGCTCGAACGGCCAGTGTGAGGCGATGCCCAGCGCGCGTCGTTCGTAGGCGGCGGCCACGAACCGGAACAGCAGTTGGGTGCCGGTGTCGTCCAGCGGTGCGAAGCCGATTTCATCAACGATGACCAGGTCGTTGCGTAGCAGGGTGTCGATGACCCCGGCCGACGGAGTTGTCGGCCAGGCCGCGGTAGAGCTGTTCGACGAGCTCGGCTGCGGATAGGTAGCGGACTCGGTGCCCGGCGACCACGGCGGCGTGCCCGATGGCGATGAGCAGGTGTGTTTTCCCTGTCCCGGCTGGTCCGACGAGGCAGAGGTTCTCGGCTTTGGCGATCCATTCGCCGGCGGACAGGTAGTCGAATGTTGCCTGCGGGATCGACGAGGCTTGGACCTTGAACTCGTCGAGGGTCTTGACCACGGGGAACGCGGCGGCTTTGAGGCGGTTGGCCTGGTTGGACTCGTCGCGGGCGGTGATCTCGGCGTCGATGAGGGTGCGCAGCACCTCCTCGGGCGCCCAGCGTTGGACCTTCGCGGTGGCCAGGACCTCGGGTGCGAGCCTGCGGACGGTGGACAGCTTGAGCCGTTTGAGGCCGTCGACGAGGTCGGCGGCCAGTGGCGGCGGCGCGGTCGGGACGGCGGTGGTGCGGGTGCGTGGGGGCATCAGGCCACCTGCCGCAGGGTGTCGGCGCGGTAGGCATCGAGGGATCGGGTCGGGACCAGCGGCAGTACCGCGGCCAGCTTCTGGCCGGCGGCCGTGGGTTGGGGCGCGCCTGGCCCTGCGGCCAGGATCGCCCGGACGTCGTCGGCGGTGAACCGGCGGAACTCCACAGCTCTGGCCAGCGCGGCGATCAGCTTGTCACGGCCGTGCGCTGGCTCCAGGGCGACGATCTCGGCCAGGTGCCCGGGCAGCCGGGTCGTGCCGGCTGCGGCCGCGGCGCGCAGGAACGCCTCTGCGGTCTGGCCCAGGGCGAGGAACGCCGTCTCCGTCTTCGTGCGTGGACGCACCGCCCGGCGTGGCCGTCGCGCGGGTCGGTCGTAGTGCTCATCGGCGATCGACGTCTCCCCGGGTGCGACCAGGCGGTGGGCGGCGACCAGGTCACCGTCGTGCCAGACCTCGATCCGGTCCTCGACGGTGGCGACCTCGACGTGCTGGCCGACCAGGCGGTGCGGGACCGAGTAGCGGGCCGAACCGATGCGCACCGTCGACAGCTTGTCGACCTTGCGCGCGACGCCGCGGCGGCCTTCCAGCCGCAGCGACGGCAGCGTCCGCAGCACGTCACGTTCGATGGTCAGGCGTTCGTCGGCGATGGCCTGGGTCTCGCTGTGCTTGATCGCGTTGATCTCCGCGCACCACGCGACGGCAGCGGCGTTGGCCACGCTCAGGTCACCGCCGAAGTCTTCAGCCGGCACGACCAGGTCCGACTTCGCCAGCCGGACCGCGGCCTCGACCGCGCCCTTGGACTCGGGGTCCTTGGCCTCGCAGAAGTCCGGCCGGAACCCATAATGCGCAGCGAAGCGCACATATCCGGCGGTCGGGACGACGACGTTGGCCACGACGCCGCCTTTGAGGCAGCCCATCCGGTCGGCCAGCACGATCGCTGGCACACCGCCCGCGGCCTCGAAGCACTCGGCCAGCATCCGCAGCGTCGTTTCGAGGGACTCGTCGCGGGTGAAGCGCACGAACCGCCACCGCGACCACGCCAGCACCGCGGTGAAGATCTTCAGCCCGGCGTTCGGGCCTTTCGTCACGGTCCCGTAGTCGATCAGTAGATGCTCACCAGGGGTCGGCGCCCACGGCCGATAGACCCGCCGCAGGCGCTTCCACCTGGCCTTCTGCTCGGCCACCGTCCGCCGGAACGTGCGCGCCGAACCCTCATAGCCGGCAGCCCGCGCGATCGGCAGCAGCCGCTTGGCGGTGATCCGCCCGTCGGTGCTCTTGACCTTGTCGAAGATCAGATCCTCGTACGGCTCGGCCAGCCCCGGCGCCGGCGACCGCCGCCGCCCAGGCCGCTGACCAGCAGCCCGACGCGCCAGAACCCGGCTGACCGTCTTGTGGGTCGTGCCACACAACGCCGCTGCCGCACGCAGTGAACCGGTCTCTTCGTAGGCGTTGATGATGTCCAACTCTTGCCTCGCAGTCTTCAATAGGGGTGTCCTTCAGGGCGGATGACTTGCAGGTTGGCGCCGCCAGTCTTCGCCCTGAAGGACCCCAAAAGATCAACTAGCCCCCTGCGAGGTGGGGACTTTCACTGGCCACCAGCGGTGACCTTGCCATGGCCACGGACACCGGCGGGGGACGACCCGGGCGCCCCGCGGTCCGATCTTGTCCACGAACGGGTCCGTGACCCGCGTGGTCCCCTGCGTCCGGCACTTCGGGCCCGCGCGACTCGCGGCAGACAGTTTCGTCCTGCGACGAGCGAGAAGTCACTGGCTTGCCAAGTCATCTGGCGGATAGGTCCCCGGCATGACGCCGCACGAGAACGAGGTCCCGATCAACGAGGCGGTTGTCAGGTCGCTACTGGAGGACAGTGCCCGGCTTGGGCCGGCTCGTCGTTGTCACAGCGGGGCGAGCACCGACAACACCAGGTGCCGGCTGGGTGACGACCTGCGCGGCTTCCTCGAACGGCTGACGAGGCCCCGTCCGCGCGGAAGAAGCAGGAGTGGCTTCCCCGCCTGGCGCGGTTGTGGGACGCCTCGCTCGCGCTGCCTGGGTCCTCCGCACGCCCTGTCCGGCTCCACGCCGACGATGATCGGCGGCGGTGCTGCCCGGCACGCCACCCGGCCGGAGCTGGCACTGGGCGCGTCGTCGACACGACCAAGCCTGCCGGCTGTCAACAGGCTTGCGTCGTGTCACCTGCGACAGTGAACGGGTGGCGCAGACGTTGCATCGCCACCTCACCGCAGTCGGATGCGGGAGGTGCGGGCTTCTGTGCTTCCGCGGTGGGCGGAGCGAGAAACGGTGCCATGCGACCGCGGGCCGAGGCGGCGGTCAAGCTCTGCAAAGGCGGAACGTCGGCATCCGGGTGCCGAGCGCCGCTGAACCCGCCGGGGACAGTCGACGGATGGGCGTCGTGCGGGCGCGGCGGCGTGGCGATCACGGTCATGCTTCTCTTCCTCGAACGGCACGTCGCGATGAGGGCACGGGCCGCAGGCCACGAGACGTCACAAAACGAACCGGAACACATTGATGGATGAACGCCGAACGGCGGCCCGCTGAACCAGTCAGGCCGCCGTTCGGGAAAGAGTGGGTCAGAGCGAGCGGATGTCCGACGCCTGGGGGCCCTTCGGGCCCTGGGTGATGTCGAACTCCACCCGCTGGTTCTCCTCGAGGCTGCGGAAGCCGTTCGCGGAGATCGCCGAGAAGTGGGCGAAGACGTCGTCGCCGCCGCCGTCCTGGCTGATGAAACCGAAGCCCTTGTCGGCGTTGAACCACTTCACGGTACCTGTAGCCATGTCTGCTCCTTCGCAGGCTGTTGGAGACCGCACGGTGCGGTCCCCACGCCGCCGCGTTGATCACCCGCGTCGGAAACGACACAAACGAAAAAAGCGCCTGCATAGGTCTTGGTCAGACCACCAGGCGCCGAAACGTCAACGGAAATCAAAACTGCAACTGGGTAACCATAACACACCTTCCGTCGCTCGCCAGTCCCGTCCGCACGGTCTTCGTCACAGCACTGCACCGCGAGCACCGCCCCTGCCCGGCGGTCGCGCGCCCTGGCCGCCAATCGCACGTGTCCGATGCCGCCGGTCGTCCGCCGGCATGGACGCGTGCGCGGCATACCCCGCCTGCTGCTCCGCTTCACTCAGGTCGTCATCGCCAACCGGGAGGCGGGGCGCACGGTCGATGACGCCGCCGAGCCGCCCATGCCACCGGCTCGCGCGGCGCCGACCGAGGAAGGAATCAGCCCACCCATGCCCTGCCGGTGGGCCTCCCACCAGGGATCCGCCGCCAGGGAAGGACAGGTTCCCGGCTGCCCCCGATGCGGTCCGGCGTCAGGATGCGCGGCACGGCGGCAGCCTGTCCGCCGGCCCCGAACCGGCCGGCGGATTCGCCGTACGCGCGACCCTGCCGTTTCCGGCATGACAGAGCCGATCCTCGTCCTGCTGGCCGACGACGATCCCCGCTACCGCAGCACGATCGCCACGCTCATCGCAGCCTCGCCGGGCCTCACTGTGGCCGGCCAGGCCGGCACCGGACGCGAAGCCGTCGCGCTCGCCGCCACGCACCGACCCGACGTCGTCCTCATGGACGTCCGGATGCCCGATCTCGACGGCATCACCGCCACCGCCCGGATCATGGCCGATGAAAGCGCCGCACGGGTCGTCGTGCTCACCACCTTCGACCTCGACGACCACGTCTATCGGGCGCTGCGCGCGGGTGCCAGCGGATTCCTCCTCAAGGACATCACCCCGGCCCACCTGATCGACGCGATCCACACCGTCGCCGAAGGCGAAGCGCTGCTCGCCCCCAGCGTCACCCGGCGGCTCATCGCCGCCTCCCTCCGCGGGATCGCGCCCCGCCGCTCGCTGAACGGCGTGACCCCGCGCGAACGCGACGTCCTAACGCTGATCACCCGCGGGCTGTCCAACGCCGAAATCGGGGCAGTGCTGCACGTCAGCCGCGGCACCCTGAAGACCCACATCGGGAACCTGCTCGCCAAGCTGGGCGCCCGCGACCGCGCTCAGCTGGTGATCGCCGGATACGAAGCCGGGCTGGCCGACGGGGCTCGATGAGCACTCAGCCCCACCCGTACAGCGGTCGCGACATGGGCATCCTGGATGCCCGAGTCGGGTGCGCGTGCTCTGCGAAGTAGAACCCAGGCCCCAGGGCGAACACGCTCGGCAATCCGAGGAACCCTTCGAGGAGAAGCCCCAACTACGATGAGACCCGGCTCGGTCCCCGACCTTCAGGCAGATCCGCTGCGTCCGCGCGCGAACTCGGAGGCATCTTGAAGCTCTTGCTGACGTCAGGTGGGGTCACGAACCCCAGCATCCACTCGGCGCTCGTGCAGCTTCTCGGCAAGCCGATCGGCGACGCCGATGCCCTCTGCATTCCCACAGCGGAGTACGGGCATCCCAGGTGCACTCCCGCCTCGGCCTGGCGGTTCATCGCCGGCCGAGGCTCGTCACCCATGTGCGACCTGGGCTGGAAGTCGTTGGGCGTGCTGGAGCTCACCGCGCTGCCCACCATCGACGCCCAGCGGTGGGTCGCCTGGGTCCGGGAGGCCGACGTGCTCCTGGTCGACGGCGGCGACGCCGCGTATCTGTGTCATTGGATGCGTGAGTCCGGGTTGGCCGATCTGCTGCCTTCGCTGCCGGACATGGTCTGGGTGGGCGTGAGCGCGGGAAGCATGGTGATGACGCCCCGGATCGGAGCGGAGTTCGTCGAGTGGCCGCCCGCGCCGGACGACCGCACCCTGGGAGTCGTCGACTTCTCGATCTTCCCGCACCTGAACGCCTTCCCGGAGAACACCCTGGCCGACGCGCAGCGGTGGGCCGCTGACCTCGGCGTCCCGGCCTATGCCATCGACGAACAGACGGCCATCAAGGTCGTCAACGGCTCCGTCGAGGTGGTCTCCGAAGGGCAATGGACGAAGTTGGGGTGATGCTTGGTGGCCGCGGCGCTGACGGCCACCCGGCACCAGGGTCCGCCGCCGGGGACGGCCATGATCTGGTCCGGTGTCCCGGCAACCGAGCCGACCGGGCGTCACCGGCGACCGGTCAGCAGATCGTTCGTCTATCGACTATCGTGCGAGTCTGCTCGACGGCGGCGAGGGGTGTTGCCGTGCGCCGCCTCTTCGAGCCCGACACCTGCCAGAGGAGGACACGTGGGAACGAGAACAATGCTCCCGTCGCGCACGTCGGGCGCCCTTCGCGGCGTCGCTTTCCTGTTCGTGGTCATGGGGATCGTCGCCCTATCCACCGCCGGCGGCGCCGGTGAGGTCGACACCGTCCCCGCCGGCGGCCCGGTGATCAGCGCCGCCGGGTCCTACAACATGGATCCGTGGGCGGCGGCTTAATACCAGGTCCCACCGACACTGGTCGGCGGCTCATCACCGTCGAGCAGGTCGACCCCAAGGCGGTTCGGCCTGCTCGACGGTGGGTGACCTTGTCGGTTCAGCGGTTGCCTCCAGAAGCGACTCGATCCTCGTGACTTTACGGAGGTCACGGGTTGAGCTACCGTGACTGCCGATGTGAGCGGTCACAACTGGTGCAGGGCGTGACGACTGCAAACGGGGAGAGCCTGCATGTGGTCCATGACCATGGCACAGTGGCGGGTCGGGATCAGACGCTCTGGTGCCCTGGTCGCGCTGATCGCCGCAGCCGTGGCGGCGTTCACCCTGCTCACCTCGGCGGCCACCGCCGAACGCCTGGACGCCGTCGGCACCGTCGTGGCCAACTACCGTCCCGCGTACGACATCCTGGTCCGCCCCACCGGCACCCGGCTGCCCCTGGAGCAGCAGCGCAACCTGGTCCAGTCCGGCCAGCTGGCGGGCATGAACGGCGGCATCACGCTCGACCAGTGGACGGCCGTCCAGCAGATCGACGGCGTCGCGGTGGCCGCGCCCGTCGCCGTCGTCGGGTACAGCATGCGCACCGTGCCCGTGGAGGTCGACCTGACCAGCCAGCTCGATCCGGCGGCCGAGCGGCAGGTCCTGCGTATCCAGCCGACCTGGGTCACCGACGCCGGGCTCAGCGCCATTCCCGACGGTGCCGCCTACCTCTACGTCACCCGCAACCCGCTGCGCCAGCCGCCACCGACCAAGTACGTCGGGCAGCTCATCGGCCCGCGGGAGCACTCCGACGGCACCGCCGTGCTCGTGTGCGCCGACGGGGAAGGCGCCGGCATCAGCCCGCTGGCCGGGCCGGCCCGGTCCTCCCTCACCTGCATCGGCGGGCCCGGCTCCACCGGCTACGACGGCCGGCCCGTCACCGCGGCGCCGGTGCTGCGGCTGGGCTGGTCGATCCCGTTCCTGATCGCCGCCGTCGACCCGGTCGCCGAGGCCGCCCTCGCGCGGGTCGACGCCGCCGTCACGTCCGGCCGCTACTTCACCGACGGCGAAGGGCCCCGCCCCTACAGCTTCCCCGAGCCGCTGTCGAACCCGCCGGTCCTGTCCTACGACGGGGTGCCGATCCTCATGGCCGACCGGCCTCAGGTCGACACCGCCCTGCGGCTGGACACGCAGCGGCTCGGGCCGGCCGCCGTCCGGACGCTGCGCACCGTCGCCGACCAGAACCAGGTCCGCACCGAACTCGACGCCCTGCCCGGAGCCACCGTCGACCAGCGGCAGGTCGACCTGCAGGAAATCTACCCAGGCTTCGTCGACCGCATCCGCGACCCCGCGACGTACTCCGGCGACTACATCTACGGCGACGGGGTGCACAGCAGCACGCCCCTGCTGGGCACGTACTGGACCGTCGGCCCGGCCCGGCTGCTGCCCGACGGCGACGGCCTGCGCGCCGAGACCGTCGCGCAGGATCCCAAGATCTGGGGCACCGGCTCGTCCTCCGGCGACATCGCCCACTCCGTTCCGATGGAACTGGCCGACATCGGCGTACGCGGCGGCATCGCGGTCCACCAGGGCCTGGACCGCCAGCCGACCGTCGTCGGCCGGACCTCGCTGCCCGACGTCGGCCTGCAACTGATCGGCACCTTCGACCCGGCCAAGGTCGACATCGGCGGCGCCCTGTCGGCGGTGCCGATGGACACCTACTTCAACCCCGGCGTCACCGGAGCCGACGACGCGTCCCGGCGGGCGCTGCGCGGAGCCACCCTGCGCCCCAACGCCAACCTCGCCGGCCTGCTCAGCCAGCCGCCGCTGATGCTCACCACCATCGCCTCCCTCCCCCGGCTGCTCGGCGAGGAAGACTTCAACACCCACCCCGCCTACCCCGAATACCAGCTGCGCCCCGACGCGCCGATCAGCGTGATCCGGGTACGCCTGGCCGGCGACCTCAGCATCGACCCGGTCTCCCGGGAGAAGGTCCGGCTCACCGCAGCCCGCATCGCCGAACGCACCGGCCTGCAGGTCGATATCACCCTCGGCTCGTCACCCACCGCCGTGCCGGTGGCCTACCCCGAGGGCCGCTACGGCCGCCCCGCCCTGACCGTCGCCCAGCCCTGGGTACGCAAAGGCGTCGCCGTCGTCCTGGTCAGCGCCATCGACCGCAAGAGCCTGCTGCTGTCGGTGCTCGTCCTCACCGTGTGCGGGCTGGCCGTGCTCAACGCCGCCACCGCCGCCATGCGCACCCGCCGCCTGGAACTGGCGATCCTGTCCTGCCTGGGCTGGCCACGCCGCAAAATCCTCAGCCTGCTCCTGCTGGAGGCGGCCGGCAGCGGCCTGGCGGCCGGGATGCTCGGCACCGCCCTGGCGGTCGGCGGCATCACCCTGTTCGGCATGCCCACCGACTGGCGGCACGCCACCCTCGCGACCCCCGCCGCGCTCGCCCTCACCCTGGTCGCCACCCTGTGGCCCGCGTGGCGCGCCACCCGCCCGGACCCGGCGGCGGCCGTACGCCCCCCGGTCTCGCTGAGCCTGCGCAGGTCCCGCGCACCGCGGCGGATCAGCGGACTCGCGCTGGCCAACCTCAGCCGCACGCCGGGGCGGACCCTGCTGGGCGCGGCCGGCATCGCGATCGGCGTGTCGGCGCTGACCGTTCTGCTCGCGATCACGTTCGCCTTCCACGGCGCGGTCACCGGCACCCTGCTCGGGGAGGCCGTCTCCCTGCAGGCACGCACCGTGGACTACCTGTCCGTCGCGGTCACGGTGCTGCTCGGCGTCGCGACCACAGCCGACCTCGTCTACCTCAACCTGCAGGACCGTTCGGCCGAGATCGCGCTGCTGAGCGCCGTCGGCTGGCCCGAGCGGCTGCTGCACCGCCTGGTGGCCATCGAGGCGGTCGGCATCGGCGTGCTCGGCGGCGTGGCCGGCGCAGGGCTGGGCCTGGGCGCGGCCGGATGGTTCGTCGGACACGTCACCGCGCCGCTGACCTGGTGCGCGGTCACGGCGCTGCTCACCGGCATCGCCGTCAGCGGCCTGTCGGTCCTGGTCCCCATGGCCGTGCTGCGGCGGCTGCCCACCGCGCAACTGCTGGCCGAGGAGTGAAGCCCATGGACCGCAGGCCCCCGGAGACCGGCCCGCTCGTACGCGTGCGGGAAGTGCGTAAGACGTTCCCGCTGCCCGGCGGCGCGCCCGTCGTCGCCGTCGACGGCGTCACGTTCGACATCGACGCCGGCGGCGTCGTCGCGCTGACCGGACCCAGCGGGTCCGGCAAGTCGACGCTGCTGCACATGATCGGCGCCATCGAACGATGCGACGAAGGCGTCATCGAAGTCGCCGGACAGCCGGTCAACGGCCTTTCGTCAGCCGCGGCAGCGGCCTACCGCCGGGGCATCGGCCTGGTGTTCCAGCGCTTCCACCTGCTGCCGACCCTCACCGCGCTCGACAACATCGCCGTGCCGGTCATGCCGCTGCGCACCGACTTCGACAAACTCGCCCGCGCCCGGGAACTGCTCGACATGGTCGGGCTCTCCGACAAGGCCACCGCGCTGCCCTCACGCCTGTCCGGCGGCCAGCAGCAGCGCGTCGCCATCGCCCGCGCACTGATCAACCGGCCCAAGCTGCTGCTGGCCGACGAACCCACCGGCAGCCTCGACAGCCACAATGGCGCCGCCGTCATGGACCTGCTGCTGCGCCTGCGCACCGAACAGCACACCACGATCATCGTCGCCACCCACGACACCGGCATAGCCTCCCGGTGCGACCGGATCCTGCACCTCAAGGACGGCCGACTGACCGGCCTCACCTGAAGCCGGTCTGCTCGCGGTTCAACGGCAACCGGCAGGGATGCCACCTCGATCCTCGCCTCGACCGACATCGCCGCCCGCCGCGGCGCTGCACCACACCGTGCTGTTCTCGAACTGCGCGACGCCGAGCCAGGGCAGCCCAGAACTTCCGGTCGGTCCGCCGCCACACCGTCGGGTCCGGTGGCCGGCAGAGCGGGCTCACCCCGCCGGAGCGACGGCGCCCCGGAAGGTGCGGCGGTATGCCGTCGGTGAGACGCCGATCGCGGCGTGCAGGTGCTCGCGCAGGGAAGTGCCGGTGGCGAAGCCGGACTGGCCGGCGATGTCGTCGACAGCCAGGTCGGTGGTCTCCAGCAGGTGCCGGGCCCGGGACAGGCGCTGCTGGATCAGCCAGCGCCCCGGGCTCATCCCGACCTCGTCGTTGAACCGGCGGGTGAAGGTGCGCAGGCTCATCCGGGCATTCCCGGCGAGCTGCGTCAGGGTCAGCGGCTCGTGCAGGTTCTCCAGCGCCCACTGGCGGGTGGCCGAGGTGCCGTTCACCGACGGCGGCGGCACGGGGTGCTCGATGTACTGGGCCTGGCCGCCGTCGCGCCACGGCGGCACGACGCAGACCCGGGCCACGTGGTTGGCGACGGCAGTGCCGTGGTCCCGCCGTACGAGGTGGAGGCAGACGTCGACGCCGGAGCCGGCGCCCGCCGAGGTCAGCACATCTCCGTCGTCCACGAACAGCACATCCGGGTCCAGCGCCACCTCCGGGTACCAGGACCGGAAGACGCCGGCGACGGCCCAGTGCGTGGTGGCGGGCCGGCCGTCGAGCAGCCCGGCCGCCGCCAGCACGAACGCCCCCGTGCAGATCGACACGATCCGGGTCCCGGGCCGGACCGCCGCGAGCGCCTCTGCCACCCCCGGAGGCAGCTCGCGCGAGATCCGGGAGATGTCGAAGGGCGGCAGCAGCACCGTGTCCGCCGCTGCGAGAACCTCCGGGCCGTGTCCCACCGTCACCGAGAAGTCGGCGTTCGTGGCGACGGGCCCGCCGTCGACGGAGCAGGTCCGGACCTCGTAGCGGTCCTGCAGCGCACCGAAGATCCGGCTCGGGATGCCGAGCTCGAACGGGTAAACCCCCTCCAGGGCGAGGACCACGACACGATGGAGAGAAGTCATGGCGCGATCCCGTTGTTAGTTGGCATTCATGCCATGGTACGAGCAAGCGCCTCCGACCAGGCTGGTGCACATGATTAACCACGCCACCATGCGCGCCATCAGCCAGGACACCCATGGCACCCCCGAGGTGCTGAAGGAAGTCGTGCTGCCGCGGCCCGCGCCCGCTCCGGGCCAGATCCTGGTCGCCGTCCGCGCCGCCGGGGTGAACCCGACCGACTGGAAGCACCGCGCCGCCGGCCTCTTCCTGAACCGCCTGCCGCTGGTCCTCGGCTGGGACGTCTCCGGCGTCGTCGAGGCCGTCGGCTTCGGAGTCACCCTCTTCCAACCCGGCGACGAGGTCTTCGGGATGCTGCCCTACCCGCACAGTGTCGGCTCATACGCCGAGTATGTGACCGGTCCCGCCCGCGCGTTCGCGCACAAGCCCGCCGGCATCGACCACGTACAAGCCGGCGCTCTGCCGCTCGCCGCCCTGACCGCGCACCAGGCACTCGTCGACACCGCCGCGGTCCGTGCCGGACAGCGCGTCCTGATCCACGCGGCCGCCGGCGGCGTCGGCCACCTCGCCGTCCAGATCGCCAAAGCCCGTGGCGCGCACGTCATCGGCACCGCCGGCGCCCCCAAACACGACTTCGTCCGCTCCCTCGGCGCCGACGAGGTCATCGACTACCGCAGCACCGACTTCCGCGACGCCGTCCAGGACGTCGACATGGTCCTCGACCCGCTCTCCGGCGACACCCGCGTCCGCTCCCTCGAGGTCCTGCGCCCTGGTGGCATGCTCGTCTCGCTCCTACCGAGCACCGACCCCGACGAAGCCGCGAAGGCCGCGGCCCGCGAGGTCCGCGTCCAGACCCTCCTTGTGGAAGCCGACCACGCCGGCATGAACGCCATCGCCGACCTGGTCGCCTCCGGCTCCCTGCGCGCCCACATCCAGGCCGTCTTCCCGCTCGCCGATGCAGCCAAGGCCCACGCCCTGGGCGAGACAGGACGCACCGCGGGCAAGATCGTGCTGACCGTTCCCTGAGCTCCGGTATTCCGGGCACCGACCGAGCGCAAGCACTGATGGTGGCCGACAGCGCAAGCCGGTCACGACAGCCCTGACCGGATGCAGCGCCTGTTACGCACGGCGCCGTGAACGCTGTACTCGACGAGCTTGCACTTGGGGACCGTGAGGCGCGTCAGTGCGTCTGCCCTGGGGTCCCCGCCTGGTCCCTGTATGTCCGGGCCTCGGGACCGCGCGACTCGCGGCCGAAGCGGATGCGCTCCACGGCGCGGCGCCAAGAGCCATTGGTCGCACCAGGGTTCAGCCCTGGGTTAGCTCTCGCCGTTCGGGGATCCATTGCACCGACTGGGCAGCCGAGGGGTCCGTAGGATCAGTAGCTGCAGACATGGCACGGCGGGATCCTCGAACTGCGGGCTCGGTCTCCCACACCGCCTCCAGGCCGTGATCAGTGGCATAGAACAGGTGCTGTCGCAACTCAAGTGCGGATTTCAGGTCACGCCGCAGCGCGTACGGATGAGCTGACCTCACTGCCAGGAACGGTTGGGCGGCGAGCAAACTCCGGAGATCTCCGACCCGCCAATCCGCACCCAGCAGCTTCCTTGCGCGCATCAGCAGGGCCACCCCCGTCGACTGGAACCTTGTCTATATAGACGTCGGCGGTCAGCGGCGCGTCCCGTACCCGATCGGGCGGCACAGCGAAACCGGAACGCAGCCACACCTCGAACGCGGGAGCAACAACCTCGAGGTCGACTTCGCCGAGACCGCCCAGGTCGGCCCAGAAGACCGGGCCGCCGCCGTCGCACCTGAGGAAGAATTCCCGATCGCCTTCTTGGCCGATCATGAGGTAGCCCGCGAGCCACTCGCCGACTCCGTAGGCCGTGTTGCGCTCCAGCAGGGAATCCGGACAGTACAGGACCACTCCAGCGGCGGCGACATCGGATCGAAGCACGGTACGGTAGCCGCCGCTGCCTCAGGGCTGAGAAGCCCCGTCAACGCTGGTCATGGTCGTCCAAGCTTCGGTCAGCACTCGTTGCCCTCGCCGCAGGCCGGGTGGCGCGGGCCAGCCGGTCGCGCACGCCCTCCGCATCGGGATGGCCGAGGTCTTCGAAGATGCGCAGGGCCCGCTGCCAGGTCCGCACGGCGCCTGTTCGGTCGCCCAACGACCATCGGCTGTCACCGAGCCGGTTCAAGGTATCCGCTTCGTCGTAG
The DNA here is from genome assembly GCF_040675365.1 of Catellatospora sp. NPDC049609. Taxonomy (NCBI): domain Bacteria; kingdom Bacillati; phylum Actinomycetota; class Actinomycetes; order Micromonosporales; family Micromonosporaceae; genus Catellatospora; species Catellatospora sp. NPDC049609. The sequence continues at coordinate 15,352 of NZ_JBFAOU010000122.1, forward strand.
CGGTCACCGAGCTGCGTGACAAGGTTCAGGGCCCGGTGGTAGCACGAGACCGCCTGGCGATGGCGGCCGAGACGGTCGTGGATGAAGCCGAGGCTGTCCCAGGTGTTCGCCTCGCCGTGCCGGTCGTCGGTCTGGCGCAGCAGCACCAGCGCCCGCCGGCAGTGATCGAGCGCCGGCCCGTACTGGCCGAGCCTGGCATGCGCCCACCCCACCCCATTGTGTGCGCTGGCCTCTCCGGACAGGTGACCCGCGACCCGGTACAGATCCAGGCCCTGCTGCGCGTGGTACAGGGACTCGGCATGACGGCCGAGCCGATCCAGCATCGCGCCGAACGCCCGGTGGGTCCGTGCCTGCCCGGCGTGGTCACCGAGCTCGCTGAAGAGCTTCAGCGCCGCGAGGTAGTGGCCCTCCGCCTCCTCCCGTTCGCCGACTCGGGCGAGCGCACGGGCGAGATCGCGGTGAGCGCTCGCCTGCCCTGGCCGCTCGTCCACCTGCTGCGCCGCGGCAAGGGCGGTTCGCTGAGCGGCGACCAGGTCCGGCCAGTGGCCCTGGCGTTGCAGGAAGTCGACCAGGGTCCGTGCCAGCCGCCAGGCGTGTCCCTCGAACCGGGCGCGTTCGGCGTGGGCGACCGCTGTCAGGAGCACGCGGTACTCGGCGGTGAACCAGGCCTGCGCGTGGTCGTGATCGGCGATCTCCTCGGGTGCCACACCGGGTGGGGCATCGGCGAGGCTGATCGGATCCCAGCCAGGCTGCAACAGCAGTGCGGCGGCGTGTGCCGTGTGAAGGTAATGGTCCAGACCGCGCTGGATCGCCGTCCGCCGGGTGTCGGGTGTGTCGATGCTTTCCACCAGGTCGGCCGCGTACCCCCGCAGCAGGTCGTGGAGGTTGAACCTGCCGGGCACGTGTTCGGTGACCAGGTGCGCATGGGCCAGTTCGGCCAGCAGCCGGTGCACCTGAACGCGGGGCAGCCCGGCCAGGCTGGCAGCGGCGGGGACTGCGATGTCCGGCCCTGGATGGCAGCCGAGCAGCCGGAGCAGGCGCGCGGCGGGCGGGCTCAGATTCTGGTACGACCAGGAGAAGACCGCCTGCACGTCGGTACTGGCGTCGCCACCGTCGAGCGCGTCGAGTAGTCGCCGCGTCTGCCGTATCTCGGCGGCGAGGGTGGACAACGGAAACGACGGGTGTGCCGCCCCTCGGGCGGCGACCACCGCCAGCGCCAGCGGCAGCCGGACGCATCTTTCGATGATCTCGTTCACGGCCTGCGGTTCCGAGGTGAGCCGGTCGGCTCCGAGGCGCCGTGCCAGAAACTGCCAAGCCTCGTCGAAGCTGAGCAGATCGACGGTGACCGGCAGGGCGCCCTCGGCGGCGACCAGGCCGGCGAGTCGGTTGCGGCTGGTCACCAGCACCAGGCAGCTCGGGCTGCCAGGCAGCAGGGGGCGCACCTGCTCGACGTCGCGGGCGTTGTCCAGCACCACCAGCATCCGCCGACCGGCGAGCAGGCTTCGGTATAGCCCCACCTGCGCGGTCAGGTGTATCGGGAAGCGTTCGGGCGGCACGTCGAGTGCCTCCAGGAACCCGCGTAGCGCCTCGGCAGGCGTCATCATGGAGCCGCTGGGGTCGAACCCGCGCAGATTGACGTAGAGCTGGCCGTCCGGGTAACGCTCGGCGGCGCGGTGGGCCCAGTGCACCGCAAGAGTCGTCTTGCCGACCCCGGCGGTGCCCGACAGCACCACGCTCGTGGCGGCCGGCTCGGCTGGGCCGTTCGTCCCACCGACGGTGGTGGCGTCGTCGAGCTGGGCGAGCAGCGCCGCGCGGCCGACGAAGGCGGTCAGGGCCGGTGGCAACTGCTGCGGCACGGGAGCACCTGCCGCCATGCCGTTGGTCTGAGCCCGCGCGGCACCGGCCCCGGCATGTCCGCCGGCCGGACTCGTTCGACGTCGGCCTTCCTCGACCTGGTCCCGTGCGGTGGCCAGCACCCCTTGCTCAACGCTGGTGGCCCCGAGCAGCCGGGTCAGGATGTCGAACCGCTCGGTAGGTGGCAGCACGTTTCCCGCGAAGTACTCCCCGATGATTCCGTGCGACCAGCCGGTCTTCGCTGCCAGCTGCCGGTACGTCAACAGGTTGCCACCATGCTGGCGTGCGTGGCGGTGCCGCAGCCTGCGCAGCAGCAGGGCCAGGTCCTGCACCGTCTGCACTTCGCGGTCTACCGCGAGCACGGGATGGGAGGCCTCGGGTGCCTGGTGGAACGCCTGCGGCGCACCGGGGCGCACCGGTTGTTCGTACATTCTGTCTCCCCCTGCTGGCCCACCCGGCAGCCCGATGTGCGGACACCGCGGGTGGTTGAGCCTCTGTCTTCGTCAGGACGTCGCCGGCAATCCACTGTCCACAAAGGACAGTCGCCACACAGCCGCATCCACCCAAGGCCGCCCGTGGCCGAGGTCCGGATCACTACGCAGCCGTGGACTACCGAAGCAATGCTCGACGGCGCCCCTACCGCCGCCAGTGGCGATCCACCGCGCCGGTGCGGTAGCCCAGGCCACTGGGATCAGGTGTCCAACGATGTCCAACATCCCCATTGGACAGTCGTTCCATCGATAAGAGTAACCGCCTGAGCGGATGCCGCACCGGCTCCGCCACAGGTTGGGAGAACATGAATGTCAGTAACAACGACCGGGCGACAGGCCTCCGCCCGGATCCTCACGGCCTTCGCGTTGACGGCCGGCCTGGCCCTGGCTGTGCCCCACTCCGCCACGGCCGCCCCCGACGATGCGGGCCTTTCGGCGAACGCCAGCGTGACGGGAGGTGCGGTGGCAGTCCACGCCGAAGCGTGGGCGGCCGGGCGTGCGAAGTACGGGCGAAACGTCACCGCTGCCCAGGCGATCGACGCGTTCTGGACGCCGGAGCGCATGCGCGCGGCCAGGCCGATCGAGGAGTCGCCCGAGTACGCCCGCGCGATGGCGGTGGGCAGCATGACGGCGAAGAACGCGGCGCCACAGGCCGCGACCGAGACCCGCAAACCGACGGTGATCCCACCCTATGAGGGGGCCCTGGGCACGCCCAAGGGCGATGGCGCGTCGACACTGGCCGTCAACCCGAACTTCGCGTCGTCCCACCCGACCGCGCGCACCAGCGGCAAGGCGTTCTTCGTGCTCGGCGGGCTCTCCTACCAGTGCTCCGGCACTGTGGTGAACTCCGCGGGTGCCGACACGGTGTGGACGGCCGGACACTGCGTTCACAGCGGCGCGGGCGGTCAGGCCGCCTCCAGCTGGGCGTTCGTCCCGGCCTACGACGATGACCTGGCCAACCCGCGGCCGTACGGCACCTGGAGCGCCGTCAGCATCTGGACCATGAACGCGTGGATCAACTCGTCGGCCCCGGCCGAGGACATGGGCGTGGCGATCATGGGCACGCTGAACGGCAACCACATCGTCAGCTACCTCGGCGGCCAGGGCCTGTGGACGTTCGCCGGCACGCAGAACCTGCAGAACGCGTTCGGCTACCCCGCCCAGGCCCCGTTCGACGGCGGCAACCTGCTGCGCTGCAGTGGCTGGTCGTCGCAGGAGAACGCCAACGTCTGGACCGAGACGATCAAGATTCCCTGCAACTTCAACAAGGGCGCGAGCGGCGGCGGCTGGTTGCTGAACTGGGACGGCAACTGGGGCCTGGTCAACGGCATCAACAGCCGCGTCGACAAGCTGCCCAACCCCACGATCGTGGCGTCGCCGTACTTCGACCAGACGGCCCTGGACCTGTACGACTTCACCAAGAACATGTGAGCTGTCCGCAGCCGCTGATGTCATGACGATGCTGTGGGAGTCACGCGACTCCCACGGCATCGTCGTACACCGTGATCGGCATCAGCGGCGCTGCGTACGGGTCGCTGGTGGGCGAGGTCTTGCATTTCATCCGCCGCCCGGCGCTCGTGCGCCCGCAATACCCGACGCGACCTGCGCCTCCACCCGCTCCAGGTCGGGATCACGCAGACCGACCGTGTCAGTGGTCCAGAACGCCTCGGGATAGATCAGCCGGCCGACCATCCACGGCTGGTACGACGAAAGAAGCGCCACCTGGAACCCCGGGTCCGGGATGCGCGTCGAGGGCCGGTCGAACCCAAGGGCGGAGGCGGAGCTGAACCCGCGGCGTCCGTAGTAGTACGGGCTGCCCTCGAGGAAAACGGCCGGCGCGCCACGATCCTGGGCGGTCTGCAGCGCCGCCGCGAGCAACGCGGTGCCGACGCCGTGGCGCTGGCGGTCGGGACGTACCGACAGCGGGGAGAGCACCAACACCTCCACCAGCTCGCGTCGGGCGTCCACCCAGCCGCGGGAGAGACCGACGTGCCCGACCAGCTCCTCGTCGACAACAGCGACCAAGCTCGCCCGAGCTGCTCCGCTGGTCTGCAGAGCTCGCATCATCTGCACAACGCGCCCGTCCGGTGGCTCGCCGAATGCCGCCGAGACGACCCGCTCGGCAGCGAGCTCTTCGGCCGGCATCACATCACGGATCTCCATGGCGCGACCTTAGTGTCAGTGGTCGGCCGGCGCACCGCAGTTCTCGGGCTCCGTCTCGCGCTCATCAGCGGGCATGGCGGTCTGGGCGTACTGCAGAGGTATGTCGCTGCTTCCGTGCTCGGCGCGAGCTGGTCGCCGCGGAACTGGGTGGGGATCACGAAGGAGCTCGTCGTGCCGGTGGCGCCCGTCTGCGTGGGTGGGTCGTAGGTGATGATGCTGATCGGCCAGGGCTGGCCTTGGGAGAACCGGGCTTCGATGCCGGCGTTGACTCCGTAGGCCCGGTTGCCGACCAGCCGCGTCACGGCTGCGGCGGTGAGGGTGAGGCGAAGACCCGGCCGGGCAGGAACGATGTATCCAAGTGGCCGTTGGCGGGCTCGACCAGCCCTCTGGACTCCGGGTCTCGCGGCCGCAACTGCACCACCTTGACGCCCAGCGTTCCGCCGAACGCCTCGAAGTCCCTGCTGACGAGTCGGCAGTCCGGACCTTGTAAACCCTTACCTTCGCCATCGCACCCTCCCACACCTGAGCGCGCACCCGCGTTACGTCAGGATTGCAGGAAGGCCAGCAGGTCGGCGTTGATCGTATCGGCATGCGTGGTCGGCATACCGTGCGGGAAGCCCGGATACGTCTTCAGGGTGCCGTTCTGCAGGAGTTCGGCGGACAGCGGCGCCGAGTCGGCGTAGGGCACGATCTGGTCGTCGTCACCGTGCATCACCAGAACCGGAACGGTGATCTTCTTAAGGTCCTCGGTGAAGTCGGTCTGGGAGAACGCGACGATACCGTCGTAGTGGGCTTTTGCGCCGCCCATCATGCCTTGACGCCACCAGTTCTCGATGATCGCCTCGGAGGCCTGCGCGCCGGGGCGGTTGTAGCCGTAGAACGGACCCGAGGGCAGAGCGCGGTAGAACTCGGATCGATTGGCGGCCAACTGTGCCTGCAGGTCGTCGAAGACGCTCTTGGGCAGGCCGCCGGGGTTGGCTTCGGTCTGCACCATCAGCGGCGGGATCGCCGACATGATCGCCGCCTTCCTGACGCGGCTTTCGCCATGTCGGGCGATGTAGTGGATGACTTCGCCGCCGCCGGTGGAGTGGCCCACGTGCACAGCGTCTCGTAGATCGAGGTGGGCGGTCAGCGCCGCCAGGTCGTCGGCATAGTGATCCATGTCGTGACCATCGCTTGTCTGCGTGGAACGCCCGTGCCCCCGGCGGTCGTGCGCGATGACGCGGTAGCCATGGTTGAGGAAGAACAGCAGCTGGTTGTCCCAGTCGTCTGCCGACAGGGGCCAGCCGTGGCTGAACACGATTGGCTGGCCGGTGCCCCAGTCCTTGTAGAAGATCTCCGTGCCGTCGTTTGTCGTGACCATCCCCATCTGATGCCTCCCGGAACTATAAGAACATGACTAATTACTCAGCGTAGTCATCGGTGAAGCGCCGCGTATTGAGTACGCGCCACCCAAGGAGCCCAGCCGGACCAGGCGAACCGCTCGTCTGGTGCGTTGCATCCGGTGGTCGGAGCAAGATCGCCGGAGTTCGTCGCGTACCGGCACGGCGGCGAAGCCATCCTCCCCGGTGCCGCATTCACGAAGGGCGGAATCACCGTCGCCCGAGCACCGCACGGGTCAGGTCGGTTCCAGAATCGCTGGAACGGACCTGACCCGTGTGCCTACTCCGCCAGCGTGCCAGAAGGTCCAGGTCCGCAGTTGCTGTCCATCTCCGGACGGCGCGAGCGTCGGCGAAATCGGCAGTGGCGGCGGCCACGAACCCACCGCGCCAGTAGGAGAGCACGGTGGTGGCCACCCGGGCACCGGCCCGCGCCGGATTCGGATCGCCGGCTACTTGAACTCGATGAGGATTCGTCCGCGTATCCCGCCGGCTTCCAGCAGCCGATGGGCTTGCGACGCCCGCTCCGGTTCGAAGGATTCGGCGACACGCAGGATCGCGATGCGCCGTCACGCGAGGCTCTGGGCGGTGCCGTCGGCTGAGGACCGCCGCATGGCCTCGATGAACCGGTGCCGGCGCAGGGCGTGCTCGAAGTCGGGCACGGTCCGGGTGCCCTCGGCGATGTCGCGGGCGAGGTGGTCGTACAGGCGGGCGACGTTGGCGGCCGGGGTGGGTGCGAGGTCTGCCGACACGTCGTCGGTGTAGGCGGCGGGGATCTCGATGGGCGCCACGGTGGTGTCGGCGCCGCGGCCGCCGGACAGGGCGAGCTGGGCGACCTGCATGTTGCCCCACGCCGCGGTCAGGACGAGGTCGCCGTCGGTGCCGTTGATCTCCCAGCGGAAGTTGTCGCCGCGTGAGGTGCCGCCGCGGTAGAACACCGATGCCGCAGCTCCCGAGGCCAGGGTGCCGATGATGGCGACCTGGTCGGGGGCGGTGACGGCGATGCGGCTGCCGTCCTCGGTCACCGTGGCTTCGCGCCGCCCGACGACGAGGTTGGCCGAGGCCGTGTCGAGTTCGCCGAGCACGTGGTGGAACGGGTCGAGGGCGTGCATGGTGGCCGAGGTGAGCGTGTTGGCGCCCTTGCTGTCGTCGAACCAGTAGGCCTGGCTGTGGCTGGCCACCTCGCCTCCCCACACCATCCCTGAGCCGACCATGGTCGTGCCCAGCACCCGGCCGAGGTAACCCTGGTGGATCAGTTCCCGGGCGAGCCGTACCTGCGGGGCGTAGCGGCCCTGCAGGCCGACCACGGTGCGGACGCCGGATGTGCGGGCCAGTTCGGCCAGTTGCTCGGCTTCGGCCAGGCCGTTGCCGAGGGGCCACTCGCTGTAGACGGCTTTGCCCGCCCGCAGGGCCGCAGAGATGACCTCGAGGTGCTGGGTGACCTGCGCCGCGACGACCACCAGATCGACGTCGGGGCGGGCGATGAGGTCGCGGGCGTCGTCGAAGCCGGGTACCCCGTACCTTGCCGACGCAGCCTCAGCCGAGCTGCGCCTTGAAGTGCTCACGGCGCGCAGCTCGAAAGCCGGTGACGCGGCGATGACCGGGATGTGGGAGACGGATGCCCACGATCCTGGTCCGATGATGCCTACACCCGTCGGGTTCATGTCGTCTCCCCAGTTCTCGTTGCATGCGGGACGGCAGGGAGCGTGGCCTGCCGGAACCTGAGCGACGCTACGCGAATATGGAACGGTCAACAAAGAAAACGGCGTAGATCACACAGTGATCCCTTTCCGCAGAGTACCGACCCCTGCCTCAGTAGGCGCTCGATAGGCGGATACTCGGCGCGAGGTGCCGATGCTCACGCGCTACTGCCGCTGCCTAACTTGTCAACCTGTTCCAGAACCGGCTACCGTTGCGACATGGCCCGCCAGCGTGAGTTCGACCTCAACACGGCTGTGGCCGCAGCCATGGACGTGTTCCGGAACAAGGGATACGAGGGAACGTCGATGCGGGACCTCGCCGAGGCCACCGGGCTGGGCAGCGGCTCGCTGTACGCCGCCTTCGGCAGCAAAGACGGCCTATACCTTGCCGCCCTCGACCTGTACCGCCAGCGGTACGCGAACCCGCTCGCCGACATGGTGCGCTCCGGCGAGACCGCTCGCGACGTAATCCGGGAGGTGTTCGTCAGCGTCGTCGACGAGATCGCACGCGACGGACACCGGCAGGCGTGCCTGATCATCGGTGCCGCCATGGAACGCGCCCACAACGATCTGCGGGTCGCTGAACGGCTCCAGTCGTCCACCCAGACGCTCCAACTCGCGATCTACGACGTGCTCGCCCAGGGCCAGCTCCGCGGGCACGTCCCCGCAGACCGCAGCGCCGCCGACCTCGCCGCATTCCTCGTGACGAACCTGCAGGGACTGCGGGTGATGGGTGCCATCAACCCGGACCGGGCCGCACTCATGCGCTCGGCAGAGGTGGCCCTTCAATCCGTGTTCGCCCCCAACGCCACCACGTGACCTCGGCACCATCAGGTACGCGGCACGTTTCCACCGCCATACCCGCAGGCGCACCGGCGGCACGGCCAGCCTCAGCAGGCGCGTCGCCGTCATGTGTGGATCGGCACCCAGGGCCCTGCCCGGCGTCTAGTCTGCGAAGAGGGGAAATAGAACCTGCTCGCTAACGATCTTGTGCGCAATAGCTGACGGTGGCGGTTGCTGGTCCGATCGCAGATCCTTTTTGGATGCCGCGTCGATGGGCTCGTCGTGTCTTCA
>NZ_JBFAOU010000123.1:0-23704 GCF_040675365.1 Catellatospora sp. NPDC049609
GGCGCTGAGCCGTCGGACAGCTTGATCGTGCCCTTGACCAGGCTGCCGACCTTCATCGTGTAGTTGTAGGTCGTCGTCACGTCCGAGGTGACCTTGATGGTCTGGGCCGTGAAGCGGTTGGTGGCCCCGCCGCTCCACTGGGTGGCGTGACCTTCGGCCTGGAAGACCAGCGGCCACTGGTACGGACCGAGGAAGTCCGTGGTGTAGCGGCCGTTCTCGTCGAGGCCGACGTGGCCGTAGCCCGGGCCCATGCCGGGATGCGGGACGTAGAGGCCCACCCAGGCGTTGTCGAACTCGAGCGGCTGCCCGGTCTCGCTGGTCACGGTGCCGGTGACGGTGCCCGCGCGGTCGACCTTGATCGTCGGTGCGGTGACCCACTGGCGGTCGGCCGCGGTGATGACGGCCGCCTGGCGCGGGTCGCCGGTGCCGCCGGTCGGGCCGACCCACTGCGCGCCGTACGGGCCGTCGTAATCCGGGATGGCGAACAGGTGGTAGCTGCCCGCGCCGTTCCACAGCGGCACGAGGTAGTTGCCGGCCGCATCGGACTCGTAGCCGCAGCCTTCGGGCAGGCCGAAGCGGTTCAGGGCGATCGGCGTCACGCACACGCCCGCTACCGGCGTACCCGCGGCGTTGACGACCTTGCCCTGGACGCTCGCCACGCGGTTGAGGGTGACCGTGATCGTGGCCTGCTGGCCCGCGGTGACCGTGACGCTCACGACACCTTCGCTGGCCTCGTACCCCTGGGCGGAGACCCGCACCGGGTGGGTGCCGATCGCGACGTCGGTCAGCGTCACGGCGCCGTTCACGCTGTCGCCGTGGCGGTTGAGCACACTGGCGCTGAAGGTCGGGATGGCCGCGCCGGTGACGGCGTCCTTCGCGGTCACCTTCACCGAGCCGGTGGCCAGCAGCTTGTCGTTGACCCACTTGGTGGCGCCGGCCGTCACCGGGAAGACGTTCGCCGTCTCATAGCTGAGCTTGCCGGTCGCCCACTGCTCGAACGCCTCGGTCTCGTAGTCGTAGAAGTACACCCGGTAACTGCCGGTGAACACCGGATCGATCCGGTAGTAGCCGTTGTCGTCGGTGCTGCTGCTGACGCCCTGGTACTCCTGGAAGTACGCCGTGACGTCGGCGCTCGCGACCCCTGTGGTGCCGTTGGCCTGGGTGAGCCGGCCGGCGATGGCCCCGGTGGGGAACAGCGTCTCGTCAACGTCGGTGTGCTGGTCGGCGACGACGGTCACCGGCTGCGCGTCGTCCATGCTCAGGACGTGCGGGTGGTACATGGTGGCGTAGCTGCCCGGCAGCGTGAACGAGACCTTGTACTGCCCCGGGGCGAGCCCGTCGAGGTGGTACTCGCCCATCGCATCGGTCACGGTGTTGGCGTAGCCGCTGCCCTCGACGGGGTCGAACCCGATGGACACGCCCTCCGCCGGCTGGCCGGAGGCGGTCAGCACGGTGCCGCCCGCCGATCCGGTGGGCAGCAGCGTGTCGTCGACCGTGACGGACTGTCCGGCCGCGACGGTGAACGTGTCGGCCTCCCACTCCTCACGCTTGCCGTAGGCGTACTGCGTGGAGCCGTCGAGCAGGAACTGCACGCTGAACTCGCCGACCGGCACGGGCACCGCGTAGTCGCCGTTCTCGTCCGTGAGGCCCCAGTTGTTGACGCTCCAGTCGGTGGTGGAGGAGACGTCGACCGACACGTCCGCGGCTCCGGCGCCGCCGCTGGTGGTGAGGCGGCCGGTGATGGTCCCGAACGGGATCAGCGTCGCGTCGGCCGTGGTCGTCCCACCGATGTTCACCTGGTAGAGCTGCGCCGCATCCCAGCTCGGGGTGTCGGGCGCGTACTGGGCCGGGTGGCCCTCGGCGTAGATGTGCACGTGGTACGAACCGGGCGGGAGGTCGGCGATGCTGTAGCGGCCGGTGCCGTCGGTGGTGGTGCCGTTGCCCTCGCCGGTGTCGTAGTTGGTCGCGTAGACGGAGGCGTCCGCGACGGGCGTGCCGTTGTAGGTGAGCTGTCCGGTGATGGTGCCGGTGTCGGCGGCTCGTGCGGGCGTGGTCATGCCCAAGGTGGTGACGACCACGGCCAGCAGCATCAGCCCGACCCGGCGCAGGGGAGTTCCGCGCATGAGTCCTCACGGTGAGAGGGGTGATCACATTGACCGGGCTGAAGTAAGCCCCGTGGCAGGCAGGGTAATGGACCGAGCCCGGTCGGGTCGGCCGGTTTCCGGGACCGTCGAGAGGCACGGTCCGGCCGGACGGGCGGGTCCATCTGAAAGGAGGAGCCTCGCGCCACGGGCGTCCTGCCGACCGGCGGTGGGGCGTCACCGAAAAGGGGGGGCCGGGACCATCGGTCCCGACCCCCGCTCGTTCGGCGCGTTCCTACAGCCGGCCTGCCGGCCGGTCGCCCGTCGGCACCGTCCGGCGCGCCGGCGCTGTCGGGGACGCGGACGGCGACGGGGTGTCCTGTGCCTTCGGCCCCGCCGGCAGGCGGCCGCCGCAGACCTCGAACCGCAGGCCCCCGACGACGCAGAAGTTGAGGGTGACGTCGTCGCGCAGGTAGATGCGGCTGGTTCCGATCAGGTGCTGGAACGATTCGCCGCTTTCGAAATCGAACTTCCAGGTCACCGGCACGGGCGTCAGCACGCGCAGCTGGTACGCGCCATCGATCGCCTGTCCGGCGGCGACGAACTCGCCGGTCGCCGAGTGGGACACCATGAAGCGGCCGTTCGCGCCCGAGTGGTCAGGCAGCTTGATCGTGCCCCGGACGACGCTGCCGACCTTCATGGTGTGGTTGTAGGTGGTCGTGGCATCCGAGGTGACCTTGATGGTCTGAGCCGTGAACCGGTTGGTGGCTCCGCCGCTCCACTGGGTGGCGTGGCCCTTGGCGCCGAAGAGCAGCGGCCACTGGTACGGACCTAGGAGGTCCGTGCGGTAGCGGCCGTCCTCGTCGACGTCCACGTGGCCGTACCCGGGACCGGAACCGGGGTGCGCGGCGTAGATGTCGACCGACGCCCAGTCGAGCGGCTGCCCGGTCTCGCTGGTCACGGTGCCGGTGATGATGCCTGCCCGGTCGACCTTGATCGTCGGCGCGGTGACCCACTGGCCGTCGGCCGCGGTGATCACGGCCGCCTGGCGGGGATCGCCGGTGCCGCCGGTCGGGCCGACCCACTGCGCGCCGTACGGGCCTGCGGAGTCCGGGATGGCGAACAGGCGGTAGCTGCCCGCGCCGTTCCACAGCGGCACGAGGTAGTTGCCGGCCGCATCGGTCTCGTACCCGCAGCCGTCCGGGAGACCGAAACTGCCCACGACGATCGGCACCACGCACACACCCGCGACCGGGGCTCCCGCGGCGTTGACGACCCTGCCCTTGACGCTCGGCATGCGGCTGAGGGTGACCGTGATCGTGGCCTGCTGGCCGGCCACGACCGTGACGGTCGCCGCCCCCTCGCTCGGCTGGTATCCCTGGGCGAAGACCTCGACCGGGTGGGTGCCGACCGCGACGTCGGTCAGCGTCACCGCGCTGCTCACGCTGTCGCCGTAGCGGTTGAGCACGCCGGCGCTGAACGCCGTGATGGCCGTGCCGGTGGCGGCGTCCTTCGCGGTCACCTTCACCGAGCCGGTGGCCAGCAGCTTGTCGTTGACCCACTTGGTGGCGCCCGCGGTCACCGGGAAGGCGTTCGCCGTCTCGTAGCTGAGCTTGCCGGTCGCCCACTGGTCGAACGCGTTGCTCTGGTAGTCGTAGAAGTTCACCCGGTAGCTGCCGGTGAACACCGGTTCGATCCGGTAGTAGCCGTTGGCGTCGGTCTGGGCGCTGACGCCCTGGTAGCGCGCGAAGTGCGCCGTGACGTCGGCACCGGCGACACCAGTGGTGCCGTTCGAGTGGGTGAGGCGACCCGCGATGGCTCCAGTGGGGAGCAGGGTCTTGTCCAGGTCGAGCGTCTGGTCGGCGACGACGGTCACCGACTGCGCGTCCTCGATGCTCAGAACGTTCGGGTGGTACATGATCGCATTGCTGCCCGGCAGGATGAACAACACCTTGTACTGCCCCGGCGCGATGCTGCCGATCCGGTACTCGCCCGCCGAGTCGGTCGTCGTGCCGGCGTAGTCGCCGCCTGAGACGGAGTCGAACCCGATGGCCACGTCCTGGGCGGGCTGGCCGTCGGCGGTCAGCACGGTGCCGCTCACCGATCCGGTCGGCAGCAGCGTGTCGTCGACCGTGACGGACTGGCCGGCCGCGACGGCGAACGTGTCGGCCTCCCACTCGTCGCGCTGGCTGTAGGCGTACTGCGAGGAGCCGTCGAGCAGGAACTGCACCGTGTACTCGCCGACCGGCACGGGCACCGCGTAGTCGCCGTTCTCGTCGGTGCTGCTCCAGCCGCTGATGCTCCAGTCGGAGGTGGAGGCGACGTTGACGGAGAGGTCCGCGGCTCCGGCGCCCGTGCTGGTGGTGAGGCGGCCGGTGATGGTCCCGAACGGGATCAGCGTGGCGTCAGCCGTGGTCGTCCCGCCCGCGTTGACCGGGTAGAGCTGCGCCTCATCCCAGCTCGGAGTGCTGGGCGCGTACTGGGCCGGGTGGCCCTCGGCGTGGATCTGGACCTGGTACGACCCGGGCGGGAGGTCGGTGATGGTGTACCGGCCGGTGCCGTCGGTGGTGGTGCCGTTCCCCTCGCCGGTGTCGTAGTTGGTCGCGCTGACGGCGGCATTCGCGACGGGGGTGCCGTTGTAGGTGAGCAGTCCGGTGATGGTGCCGGTGTCGGCGGCCTGCGCGGGCGTGGTCATGCCCAAGGTGGTGACGACCACGGCCAGCAGCATCAGCCCGACCCGGCGCAGCGGTGTGCCGCGCATGAGTCCTCACGGTGAGAGGGGGGTGATCGCATGGACCGGGCTGGAGAAAGCCCCGTGGCAGGCAGGGTAGTTGATCGAGTCATGTCGAGGTGGCCCGGTTTCGGGGACGGTCGAGGAGCACGGTCCGGCCGGACGGTCAGGTCCACCTGAACGGGGGAGGCCCACGCCACTGCGCGTGAACGAGCGAGGGCCGGGACCATACGGTCCCGGCCCTCATCTGTTTCGTGCGGTGGCTACAACCGGTCCGCCGGCCGATCGCCCATCGGCACCGTCCGGCGCGGCGGCGCCGTCGGGGATGCGGACGGGGACGGGGTTTCCTGCGCCCGCGGACCCGCCGGCAGGCGGGTGCCGCAGACCTCGAACCGCAGGCCTCCGGCGGGGCAGAAGTTGAGCGTCACGTAGCCCTGGACGTAGATCCGGCTGGTCCCGGTCAGGTTCTGGCCCGACCCGTCGGCGTGGTTCTCGAATGCGAAGGTCACCGGCGCCGGCATGATCATGCGCAGCTGGTACTTGCCCTCGACCGTCTCGCCGACGGCGACGAACTCGCCGGTCGCCGAGTGGGACACCAGGAACCGTCCGTCGGGGCCCGAGCCGTCGTCCAGCTTGATCGTGCCCTGGACCAGGCTGCCGACCTGCATCGTGTAGTTGTAGGTCGTCACGGCATCCGAGTTGACCTTGATGGTCCGCGCCGAGAACCGGTTGTTGGCGGCACCGCTCCACTGCGTGGCGTGGCCTTCGGCTTCGAAGACCAGCGCCCATTGGTACGGGCCGAGGAAGTCCGTGCTGTAGCGGCCGTCGTTGCCGATGCGCACGTGGCCGTAACCGGCGCCCAGGCCGGGGTGCGGGACGTAGACGCCGACCCGCGCCCGCGCGTCGAGCGGTTGCCCGGTCTCGCTGGTCACGGTGCCGGTGATGGTGCCCGCCCGGTCGAGCTTGATGGTGGGCGCGGTGACCCACTGGCGGTCGGCTGCGGTGATGACGGCCGCCTGGCGCGGGTCGCCGGTGCCGCCGGTGGCCCCGACCCACTGCGCGCCGTACGGGCCGTCGCGGTCCGGGATGGCGAACAGGTGGTAGCTGCCGGCGCCGTTGCGCAGCGGCCTGAGGTAGTTGCCGGCTGCGTCGGACCAGTTGCCACAGCCCTCCGGCAGGGCGAAGCGGCCCACGGGGATGGGGTCCACGCAGACGCCCGCGACCGGTGCACCCGCCGCGTCGACGACCTTGCCCAGGATGGTCGCGACGCGGTTGAGGACCACCGTCACCACGGCCTGCTGGCCCGCGGTGACCGTGACGCTCACGACGCCCTCGCTCGCCTCGTACCCGTCGGCGTCGACCCTCACCGGGTGGGTGCCCACCGCCACGTTGGAGAGCGTCACGGCGCCGCTGACGGCGTAGCCGTATTCGCTGAGCACCTGTGCTCTGAACCTCGGGACCGCCGCCCCGGTGGTGGCGTCCTTGGCGGTCACCTTCACCGAGCCGGTGGCCAGCAGCTTGTCGTTCACCCACCTGGTAGCGCCCGCGGCCACCGCGAAGACGTTCGCCGTCTCATAGCTGACCCTGCCGGTCGCCCACTGGTTGAACCTGTGGTCCGCGTAGTCGCGGAAGTTCACCCGATAGCTCCCGGCGAACACCGGTTCAATCCGGTAGTAGCCGTTGGCATCGGTATATGTGGCGAGGCTTTGGTCAAGCGCGTAATGGGCCTCGACGGTCGCGCCCGCAACGCCCGTGGTGCCGTTCGCCTCGGTGAGACGTCCCACGACGGCTCCGGTGGGGAGCAGGGTCTGGTCCACGTCCACCAGCTGGCCGGCGACTACGGTCACCGGCTGCGCCCGGTCCATGTCGAGGACCCGCGGGTGGTACATGACGGCCTGACCGTCCGGCAGGGTGAACGACACCCTGTACTGCCCCGGCGCGAGGGAGTCGAGCCGGTACCCGCCTGCGGCGTCGGTCACCGCGCTGCCGTAACCGCCGCCCGAGAGGGCGGCGAAGTCGACGGTCACACCCGTTGCGGGCTGGCCGCCGGCGGTGAGCACGGTGCCGCTCGCCGAGCCGGTCGGCAGGAGCGTGTCGTCGACCGTGACGGACTGCCCGGCCGCGACGGTGAACGTCTCGGCCTGCCGGCTCTCGCGCTCGCCGTAGGCATACTGCGAGGCGCCGGCGCTCACGAACTGCACCGTGAACTCGCCGACCGGCACGGGCACGGCGTAGTAGCCGTACCAGTCGGTGTCGTCCCAGCCGCCGATGCTCCAGTCGGTGGTGGAGGTGACGCTGACTGAAACGTAGGAAGCCCCGGTTCCCGTGCTCGCCGTCAGGCGGCCGGTGATGGTCCCGAACGGGATCAGCGTCGCGTCGGCAGTGGTCGTCCCGCCCGCGTTCACCGCGTAGAACGGTGCCGAGACCCAGCTGGGGGTGTTCGGCGCATACTGCTCCGGGTGCCCCTCGGCGTTGACCTGCACCCGGTACGACCCGGTCGGCACGCCGTTGATCGTGTAGCGGCCGGCGCCGTCCGTGGTGGCGTCGAGCGACTCCCCGGTGTCGTAGTTGGTCACGCTGACCGCGACGTCCGCGACCGGGCTGCCGTTGTAAGTGATCTTTCCGGTGATGGTGCCGGTGTCGGCGGCTTGTGCGGGCGTGGTCATGCCCAAGGTGGTGACGACCACGGCCAGCAGCATCAGCCCGACCCGGCGCAGCGGTGTGCCGCGCATGAGTCCTCACGGTGAGAGGGTGATCGCATGGACCGGGCTGGAGAAGCCCCGTGGCGGGCAGGCTAGATGATCGAGTCAGGTCGTGGTGACCCGGTTCCCCCTGATCAGAGTGCAAGATCCGCCCGGCCGGGCAGGTCCGCCCGAACGGGGGAGGACCCGCCTCGGACGCGCGGCACCGGGCGGCCCGACATGAGTGAAGCTCCGGTCATGCTGTCGGAGCAGCATGACCGGAGCTTCGGTCAGGAACCGGGTCGGTGCTAGCTGTACTGGTACGCGACCACCGTCGGCGTGCCGTTGGCGTAGACGCGCACCGGCGTCGCCGACGCGAAGCCGGATCCGCCGTACCAGCCGTCGTTCGCCCCGTCGCCGCCGGCGTACTGCAGCTTCACCTGCTGCGAGCCGAGCACCCGGTACACCGCCTCGGCCCCGCCGACCGGCACGTGGACGTAGCCGGCCAGGTCGCCGGTGCTCACCGTGTACGCCGCGGCGAAGCCGTCGGCGGGCGCGCCCGCGGCCGTGACCCACACCTCGCTGCCCAGTTTGAGCCGCTGGTCGAAGGTGGTGGTCTGGCCGGAGCGCACGGCCACCGGGACGGCGTCGTGGCGCTTGGCCTGCCCGCCGCTCCACTGCCACGCGTGGCCCGGCACCTGGAAGCTCAGCGGCCACTGGTACGGGCCCAGGAAGCCGATCGTGTACCGGCCCTGCGCGTCGACGCCCACCGCGCCCCGGCCGTTGTCGCCGATGGTCGGGGTGGCGACGGCGACCGTGCCGCGGGTGACGGGCGAGCCGTCGGCGCCGGTGACCACGCCCGTGACGACGCCGGCCCGGTCCATCCGGATCTTCTGGATGTCGCGGACCTGGCCGGTCGTGACGGTCCACGACTTGGCCGCGCGCTGGTCGCCGGTGCCGCCGTCCTGGCCGACCCACTGCGCGCCGTAGGGCGAGCCGCTGGGTGGCAGGGCGAAGATCTGGTACCGGCCGGGCGCGACCGTCTCCAGGGTGGCGACGCCGTCGGCGCCGCTGGCTCCGGCGCAGCCCTCGTGCAGGCGGAACCGGTCCGTGGTGGCGGTGAACAGGCAGACGCCCGCGATCGGGGCGCCGGTGGCGGCGTCCACCACCTTCGTCCTGATCTTCGCGTACGGCTCCAGCACCAGCTCGACGGCGGTCTCCTGCCCGGCGACCACGTTCACCGGGAAGGCCTGGTCGTAGTAGGGGTAGCCCTCGGCCGACGCGGACAGGTGGAAGGTGCCCGCCGGCACTTCGGCGAGGACCAGCGTGCCGTTGTCGGTGGAGTCGCTGTACGCGCCCGACCCGGCCCAGAAGTTCAGCACCGGCGCGCCGGTGACCGAGTTCTTCGCGGTGATCCGGATGCTGCCGCCGGCCAGCTTGGTGTCGTCGACGGTCACGGTCTGCCCGGCCGTCACGGTGACCGCGTCGGCCGCCGTGGCGGACGTCTTGCCGTACGCCCACTGGTCCAGCGGCCGGTCCATCCCGGTGAAGCGCACCTTGTACCGGCCGGGGACCAGGTCGTCGACGCGCCAGCGGCCCTGCTCGTCGGTGGTGCCGTCGCGGGAGAAGCCGGTGGTGTTCTCCCGGAGGGTGACCCGCACGTTCGCCATGCCGGCGCCCTGCAGGTCGGTGAAGCGGCCCTCGGCGGAGCCCATGGGTGCCAGCGTCTCGTCGACCGTGGTCACCGTGTCCGCGACGACGGTGAACACGGTGGCTCCCGCGCGGTCGGGGCTGTTCGGCACGTACGCGGTCGACTCGCTGCCGGTCTCGTACATGACGACGTACTGGCCCGGGAACACCTCCATGCTGTAGCGGCCGTCGGTGTCGGTGCTCGTGCCGCCCGCGGTGGGGCCGTCGCCGGCCGGCTCGGCGTAGATCGACCGGTGCGGCACCGGGGAGCCGTCGGACCGGGTGATGCGGCCCGTGATCGTGCCGACGGCCAGCGTGGTGTAGTCGACCGCGAGGGTCTGGCCCGTGCCGACGGTGTACAGGCCGGCCTCGTCGAACGTGCGGACGCCCGGGGCGAACTGCACTCCGACGTTGCCGGCGAGCCGGATGCGGTAGGTGCCGGCCGGCACCTGCATGGCGTAGTGGCCGCCGATGTCGGTGGTGGCGTCCACCAGGGCGTCGCCGAGCCCGTTCACCGCGCTGACGTAGGCCCACCGGGCCGGGGTGCCGTCGGGCCGGGTCACCCGGCCGGTGATGGTGCCGGTCGGCAGGAGCTCGTCGTTCACGACGGTGTCCGCGCCGGCGGTGACGGTGAACCGCGCCGCCGCGTCCCAGGCGAGCTCCTGGTGGGCGTACTGCACGACGTGGCCGTCCGCCCGGAAGGTGACCCGGTAGTCGTCGCCGGGGGTGAGGTCGGTGATCCGGTAGTCGCCGTTGCCGTCGGTGTAGGCGTAGCCCCAGCCGGTGCCTGAGGCGTCCACCCAGGCGTTGGCGACGGGCGCGCCGTTGTCGGTGAGTCGGCCGGAGATCGTGCCGGTCTCGGTCTCGGCGTGCGCCGGCGCGGCCAGTCCCATGGTGGCGACCGCGATGGTGAGCAGCGTCAACCCGAGCCGGCGCAGCGTGTGTCTGCGCATGCGTCCTCGGTAGGTAGAGGGATGTGCACACACGGGTGTAGAGGCCCCCGTGAATGTGAGGGGAGGATACGGCCGGCTCCGTCATCGCGCCGCCCCGGACGCCGCGCTATCCGCCGTTCGCCGGTGGAGTCCCGCGAAACGACGGAGGCCGATACCTCGCGAGCAGGGCCGACGGCGGCTGCCCGCGGACGGCGCGACCTGCCCGCCGGGGTGGCGTTCGTCACCGTGCGTGGCCCTCGGTCGGGGGTGCGAGGTGCGGCGGAGGGTGGCGGGACGGGCGCGCGGAGGAGTCTCGGGCCGCGACACGGTATCCGCTTTGCTCATCCCCGTGGGCGCACGGTATTCTTCTGCGTCGGTGGTCATCAGGGCAGCCTGTTGCCACCAAGGAGGCTTCGCCTAGTTCGGTCTATGGCGCCGCACTGCTAATGCGGTTGGGGTCTTAAAGCCCCTCCCGGGTTCGAATCCCGGAGCCTCCGCGCAGGACCACCTGAGCGGTCGGGAAACCGGCCGTGTATGCTGATCCAGCACCGAGCGCCCGTAGCTCAATGGATAGAGCATCTGACTACGGATCAGAAGGTTAGGGGTTCGAGTCCCTTCGGGCGCACAGCAGCAGCCCCCCTGAGCAACTGTTCAGGGGGGCGTTTGCATGTCCGGGAGCGCCGCGTGGCCACTGCTCGCGTACGCGCCATCGCGCCCGCACCGCCTTCGGGCAGCGCGGGCGTGGCGGGGTGAGGGCGTCAGTCCTGGCGGTTGGGGTCCTTGACGAAGACTCCGTCCCCCTGCCTTCCCTCGATCAGCCCCTCGGCCTTCAGCACCAGCATGGCGCCGCGGACCGAGCCGTAGCTGATCTGGTACTCCTCTCGGATCTGGCTGATGGAGGGCAGTTTGTCGCCCGGCTTCAGCTCACCCGAGCGGATCTTCTCGCGGATGGCGTTGGCCAGCCGCTCGTACTTTGCGGTCATACCATCTCCCATGGCTCGCCCCAGTAGTAGATCACCGTCACTTGTCCGGAATCAACTCACCGGGCGAGATATCTAGACATAGTCAACTAGCTCGTTTATGGTGATGGCGGTCTCTTTCCCATGGCTCGCACCCCACGGGATGGCGGCCGATGGTGTGCCGGCTGCTGCGAGGGACGCGTAGGCGGTATGCCGGGCGCGGCGGCGCTTTTCCCTGTGTGCCGCGATCCGCCGCGCCCATCCAGCGCCTCGCGCGCTCCCGTGCGTATGGAGGAGAACGGCCCTGGCTGAACGGTCGGCGGCGTGCTCTCGTTACCAAACCGTTACTGATCGGTAAACCTCCACCGTCCGTCACGGAGACCTTGAGCAATCCGGGCAAAGGGCGAGCGCCCTCGGCGACGCCGGTCACGCACAGTGATGCGGCTGAGGGATGCACGGCACCCTCGGTTACTGGCCAGTAGCTTGCCTCTTGTGGTCCGCGTCATAAGGCGGAAACATCTTGCCCACCCCCGGGCGCGGTCGGTCCTGCGCGCCGGTGAAGACAGACCCCGCAGGCGGCGCGCCGCGGGTCGAACCCATCGCGAGGAGGTCCCTGTGAAGGACTCGCAAGGCAAACTGGTACTGGGGCGTACCAAGTGGCGGCGCTTCGCCGCCGTGGTGATCCCGGCGACCATCGCCGTGTCCGGCCTGATGGCGGGCGTGGCCAACGGCGCCGTGTCGGTCACCTTCCACGTCTCCGGGCAGACGGCGAAGATCTCGGCCGACAAGCTGGACGGCAAGGGCTTCGCCCAGTACGGCGGCGTGCTCTTCGAGAAGAACGGCACCCCGCACGTGGTCGCCATGTCGGCGATCAAGGACGCCACCCTGGACAACCTGTGCCAGTCGGTGACCACGCCGATCCCCGGGCTGGGCAACTTCACCCTGTACATCCGCGCCGGCCGCGCGGAAGGTGCCCCGGTGAAGGCGTCCAACCTGCTCATCGGCATGGACAAGCTCGGCGGTGACGCGACCTTCACCAACATCGACATCGGTGTGGACGCGTCCGAGCTGAGCAAGGGCGGCCCGCACCACGGCGACGCCGGCCTGTTCGGCCAGGAGGCCGACCGCGCCGTCATCACCGACCTGAAGCAGATCGCCCGCAGCACCCAGGCCGGCACGTTCGCGCTGACCGGCCTGTCGCTGTCCATCGCCCAGGACAGCACCGGCTGCTTCCCCAACTCCGCCATCAACTGAGCGCTCCCGGACGGGGGTGCGCCCTGCCAGGTGCGCCCCCGGCCGCCCGCTGAACCCTTGGAGGCACCGTGAGCCTGTGGCGTCTGTCCCGCATCTGGGGACGTACCACCTGGGCACGCAGCCGGCCGTTCTGGGGCGGTCTGCTGACCGTGCTCGCCGGTGTGGAGATCATCGCCACCACCAAGATGACCCTGGACGGGGCCACCATCAGCGTGGGCATCACCGGTTTCCAGTCCCTGCTCATCCCGTTCGTGCTGGTCGTGTGCGGCCTGCTGGCCTGGTTCACCCCGGCGCAGCGGATGTTCTACGGCCTGGTCGCCGTGTTCGTGTCGATCTACACCCTGATCGCCGTCAACCTCGGCGGCTGGTTCGTGGGCACGGTGCTCGGCGTCGTCGGCGGCGCCCTGATCTTCGCCTGGAACCCGGTGGAACCGGACGGGGAGCAGGCGGCCGCCGAGCCCGAGGCCGACGCCGACCGGCAGGTCGACATGGACGGCCTGCTCGACGGCCCGATGACGGACAACCCTCCGCCGGCGGTCAACCCGCTGCGCGACGGGGTGCCCGGCCCGCGCCCGGCCTCCGACGACGAGGCCGTGGCGGACCGGCGGCCGCAGGGCGGGCCGCGGCACGCCGCCATGGTGATCACCGTGGCGACGCTGGCGACCACCGCCCTCGGTCTGGTCGTCACGCAGCAGCCCGCCCGCGCGGCGGACTGCGCACCCGCGCCCGTCGCCGGTGCACCGGTGCAGGACTTCCTCAACGGCGTCATCGACACGATCGGTGGCCTGCTGGGCGCCTCACCCAGCCCGGACCCCTCCCCGTCGCCGGAGCCGTGCCCGTCCCCGGAGCCCAGCCCGACGCAGGAGCCCACCGCCACACCGACCCGCGGGCCGCGGCCGACGGCCAGGCCCGTTCCCACCAAGAGCAGGCCGGCGCCGACCCCGACCCCGTCGCCGGTCAAGGTCCTGCGAGCGGCCAAGTCCCAGCAGCCGGTGGCCAAGTGCCCGTCACGGATGACCGGCAGCCGGGTGTCGATGGAGGGCCTGACCTTCGACGGCATCGTGGAGCTGCCGACCGCCAACGGCGTGATCCGGACGCTGCGGTTCTCCATGGCCAAGTCGGTGACCCGGGACTTCAAGCTGGTCCCGTGCGCTGTCGGCGGCTCGACCAGCCAGATCACCTCGTCGGCGCTCACCGTGGAGGACCGCGGCGACCAGCGGGTGTACTTCTACACCAGCCGCTTCCGGGGCACCGCCCTCGGCGTGCTGCCGGTGGACTACACCCCCGACTCGCCGCCGCTGCTGACGCCGCCGCTGGTCTTCTTCACCGACCCGGTCATCGACCTGGTGTACGTCGACGCGCCGAAGCTGGTCGCGCCGAACATGGTGGTGAAGGTGATCAGGGCCTGAGCCCACCGGACAGGAAGGCCCCCCGACCGCGTACGCGCGGCGGGGGGCCTTCGTCGTGACAGGGGTCAGGAGGCGACGACGGTGTCCAGCGCGATCTCGACCATCTGGGAGAAGGTCTGCTCGCGCTCCTGGGCCGTGGTGGCCTCGCCGCGCTTGATGTGGTCGCTGACGGTGAGCAGGGTCAGCGCCCGCGCGTCGTAGCGGGCCGCGATCGTGTAGAGCGCCGCCGACTCCATCTCCACCGCGAGCACGCCGTAGTCGGCGAGGGTGTCGTACAGGTCGGGGCGGTCGGTGTAGAAGGCGTCCGCGGCGAGGATCGGGCCGACGCGCATGCTGATGCCGCGCTGCTGCGCGACGTCGACGGCGGTGCGCAGCAGCTCGAAGTTCGCGACGGGCGCGTAGTCGATCAGGCCGTCGAACCGCATCCGGTTCATGTTCGAGTCGGTGCTCGACCCGATGGCCGCGACCACGTCCCGCAGGTTGAGCGAGTCGGCGAGCGCGCCGCAGGAGCCGACCCGGATCAGCGTCTTCACGCCGTACTCGTTGATCAGCTCGTGGGCGTAGATGGAGGCCGACGGCATGCCCATCCCGGAGCCCTGCACGGACACGCGCGTGCCCTGGTAGGTGCCGGTGAAACCGAACATGTTGCGCACCGTCGAGTAGCACTTGGCGTCCTCGAGGTAGGTCTCCGCGATCCATTTCGCCCGCAGCGGATCGCCCGGCATGAGGACCCGGTCCGCGATCTCGCCAGGCTTGGCGCCGATGTGCGTACTCATGGGCCGATCATCCCACGAGGCCCGCGGGGCCGGTCAGCAGATCACCGCCGCTGTGCGGGGCACCGCCCGGGACGCGGCGGCAGGTCCGGTCCGGATACGGAGAACGCCCGGCGTCCCTGGGGACTGCCGGGCGTTTCACGCTGGCGGTGGCGGCGGGATTTGAACCCGCGGAGGGCGTAAACCCTCACACGCTTTCGAGGCGTGCTCCTTAGGCCACTCGGACACACCACCGCCGCAGACTTTACACGACGGTTCAGCAGGAGCCGAAACCGGTATTGAAGAGCCGGGTCAGGTACTCCCCGTAACCGGCGACTGCCTTCTGCACGGTCACGCCGTCGTGGAGGAACAGGTAGCCCCGATCACCCTGGGTGACCAGCAGACCGTCGAAGCGGTGGCTGCCCGCCGGGGCGGTGAGCACCTGCGCGCCGGGGTACGCCGCGCGCGCGTCCGGCAGGGCGCTGCCGGTGCTGATCCCCTCCGGCGTGCGCAGCGGGGCGTCGAACCACATCATCACCAGGCGGTCGTCGGCGGCGAAGACGAGGTTGCCCTGCGGCATGCCGGTGACCTGCGTGCTGCAGCCGGCGCGGGACTTGTCCAGGCGGCTGTCCAGCTCGGTGCGGCTGGTGCCGAAGCGCACGTCACGCACGCCCTGGAAGTGAACGATGTCGGGGCCCTGAGCGACGGCGGTGGCGCTGGCGACCACTCCCTTGGCGGGGGTGGACTGGGCCTGTGTCTGCTGTGCGGCGCACGCGACCCCGCCCAGCATCATGACGGTCGCGAGGGCGAAGGCTCCACGCATGACTGTCCTCCTGAATGACACGGCCTGTGAGGTGACACTCACCGGGGGTGAGGTCGTGCACTCGACTATACGACTACTTTGCGTGACTGCCACTTCACCCTGAGCCCTTCTCGGGTTCCCGATGGCCCATAGTTATCCACTTTCGGCCCGTTTTATGCAGCTTCCCGCGCCATGAAAGCCCCAGACCGTGCCAAAAATCCCGCCCCAAGTTTTTCTGGCGCCTCGGCACGGGCACGGTCATCCGATTTGCCTGGCACCTGGGCGTATCCCGGCCCGCCGTACACCCATGTGCCTGGCAAGTCGGATGATCATGGAGTGAAGGGGATCGTCCGGCCCTGGGAGCAACGGGCGGGCTGGGGCGGGGGATGCGGGGGCGGAGAACGGAACAGGCCCCGCTCCGGTGTCGGAGCGGGGCCTGCCGTGAGCGCGTCGGCGCTGGTGGCGGAGGATACGAGATTCGAACTCGTGAGGGTTTTATCCCAACACGCTTTCCAAGCGTGCGCCCTAGGCCTCTAGGCGAATCCTCCGCTGGGAAGAATACATGTGGGGTCCAGCGCATTGCGCTCGACCCCGCCGGGTACAGTGGACCAGCCCCCGTGCGGCGGCACCCTGCGAACCTCCCCAGGGCCGGAAGGCAGCAAGGATAAGCAGGCAATACCGGGTGCACGGGGGCCCTTTCACGTCCGCGTCCGTGCGGGATCCGGCGCTGACGGTCCCTGGGTCTAGGCTGAGGGCGACAGCGTACGTCGGTGGTAGGGAGTGCGGCGATGCGGCCGGGTGGACAGCCGAACATGCAGCAGCTGATGAAGCAGGCGCAGAAGATGCAGCAGCAGCTGGCATCGGCGCAGGCGGCGCTGGCGGAGGCCGAGGTCACCGGCACGTCCGGGGGCGGCCTGGTCACCGTCACGATGAGCGGCTCCGGGGAGTTCCGCAAGATCTCCATCGACCCGAAGGCGGTCGACCCGGAGGACGTGGAGACCCTCGAGGACCTGGTCGCGGCCGCCATCACCAACGCCGCCGACGAGGTGCGCAAGCTCACCGAGCAGAAGATGGGTCCGCTCTCCGCCGGTCTCGGCGGCATGGGCCTTCCCTTCTAGGCCCGGCCGACTGTGTACGAAGGCGCGATCCAGGATCTGATCGACGAGCTCGGCCGGCTGCCCGGAGTGGGGCCCAAGAGCGCCCAGCGCATCGCGTTCCACGTGCTCTCGGCGGACCCGACCGACATCAAGCGGCTCGCCGCCGCGCTCACCCGGGTCAAGGAGCAGGTGCGCTTCTGCGTGCTCTGCTTCAACGTGGCCGAGGAGGAGCAGTGCCGCATCTGCCGTGACCCCCGGCGCCGCGACGACGCGCTGTGCGTGGTCGAGGAGCCCAAGGACGTGGTCGCGATCGAGCGGACCAACGAGTTCCGGGGCCGCTACCACGTGCTCGGCGGGGCGATCAATCCGCTGGAGGGCATCGGCCCCGACCACCTGCGCATCCGCGAGCTGATGGCGCGGCTCAGCTCGGGCGCGGTCGCCGAGCTCATCCTCGCCACCGATCCGAACACCGAGGGCGAGGCCACGGCGACCTACCTGGCCCTGCTGGTCAAGCCGATGGGCATCAAGGTCTCCCGGCTGGCGAGCGGCCTGCCCGTGGGCGGCGATCTGGAGTACGCCGACGAGATCACTCTCGGTCGCGCCTTCGAGGGGCGGCGCACCCTCTGAGAGGGCCTTCCGCTCCGGCATAGATTCGCATAGTCCGATATCTGAGCGGTTTCTACCTGCGATTTTTCCTTAGCTCGGCGTCCGAACTTTATAACGCCTCCATCACGGACCGGCCTGAACTTGGTTACAGGCACCTCGTGAACTTGACGGAGCGTTTGGTCGCGAAGAATGCTCTGATCATGCGGTGGCGTGCACCACACTCCACCGCGGTCGCCCTGTCTTCCGACCGCCCCCACGGTGGAGAGATAGCCGGGCGGCGCGAATCACGCAGGTAACAACCGAGCGGATGTCGCGCGCGGCGCACCGGCCCTCGCTCGCGGGGCGACCTGGTGCGACGTGTGGCCTCCTCCGCGGGGGAGGCAGCCCGTCCATGGCCACGCGTACCGATACCTCGGCCCCCGAGGCGACCCAGGCGCCAGTTAAGGCGATCGAAGGGCGCTCTCTCGGCCGGATCGCCTGGACACGCCTGAAGCGTGACAAGGCGGCCATGACCGGTGGCGTCGTCGTGATCCTGCTCATCCTGATGGCGGTCTTCGCGCCGCTGATCGTCGGCTGGTTCGGGCACCCGCCGAACGAGTTCCACCAGGACTCCAGCCTGCTCGACCCGGAGCTGGGCAACCTGCCGCGCGGCGACTTCCTGTTCTTCGAGAACAGCGGCATCAGCGGCGACTTCCTCTTCGGCCTGGAGCCGCAGAACGGCCGCGACCTGTTCAGCGAGGTCGTCTACGGCGCCCGCGTCTCGCTGCTGATCGCCTTCCTGTCCACGCTGGTCTCGGTGGTGATCGGCTCGACGCTCGGCGTGATCGCCGGCTTCTTCGGCGGCTTCGTCGACACCCTGATCAGCCGCCTGATGGACATCTTCCTGGCGTTCCCGCTGCTGCTGTTCGCCATCGCGCTGGTCGGCGTGCTGCCCGACAAGGCCTTCGGCCTGTCCGGCAACTCGCTGCGGATCGCCCTGCTGATCTTCATCATCGGCTTCTTCAACTGGCCCTACATGGCCCGCATCGTGCGCGGCCAGACGCTGTCGCTGCGCGAGCGCGAGTTCGTCGACGCCGCCCGCAGCCTCGGCGCGCGCGGGCCGTACATCATCGTCAAGGAGATGCTGCCCAACCTGGTGGCGCCGATCCTGGTGTACGCCACCCTGCTGATCCCCACGAACGTGCTGTTCGAGGCGGCGCTGTCCTTCCTCGGCGTGGGCGTGCAGCGGCAGGTCGTCGGCGAGCCCGGCGTGACCTGGGGCGGCCTGCTCGCCGACGCGGCGCGCAACTACACCGTGCCGCACTTCATGTTCTTCCCCGGTATGGCGATCTTCATCACCGTGCTGGCCTTCAACCTGTTCGGCGACGGCCTCCGCGACGCGCTCGATCCCAAGAGCAAGCGCTGACGGAACTTAGCCACGCAGTACCACCCAAGCGCGGTTCGAGAAACGAACCGTTCCCCCCAGGGAGGAAGTTAGTGAGAAACAAGGGAAGGGTGCTGGCGGCGGCCTCGGCCGTCTTCGCACTCGCGGTGACCGCGGCGTGCGGCACCAATGAGGAACCCCCGAAGACCGGTGAGGCGAAGGCGGAGTTCAACGCCGCCCTGACCTCGGTCTTCAACCCTTCTGACAAGAAGGGTGGCACGCTCAAGATGGCCATCTCGTCGGACTGGGACTCGGTCGACCCCGGCGACACCTACTACGGCCTCTCCTGGAACCTGCTCCGCCTCTACGGCCGGTCGCTGGTCATGTTCAAGGCCGCGCCCGGCGCTGCCGGCAACGAGCTCATCCCGGACCTCGCCGAGAGCCTGGGCGTGCCCAGCGACGGCGGCAAGACCTGGACCTACAAGCTGCGCGCCGGCGTGAAGTTCGAGGACGGCACCCCGATCACGTCCAAGGACGTGAAGTACGCGGTCATGCGGTCCATGGACAAGGAGGTGCTGGTCAACGGCTACACCTACTTCAACGACTTCCTGGACCTCGAGGCCGGTTACAAGGGCCCGTTCAAGGACAAGGCCGCCGACACCAAGGCGATCGAGACCCCGGACGACCAGACCATCGTCTTCCACCTGAAGCAGGCCTTCGGTGGTTTCGACTACTTCGCGATGCTGCCGGCGACCGTGCCGGTGCCCGCGAAGGCCGACACCGGTGTGAAGTACAAGGAGCACGTCGTCTCCTCCGGCCCGTACATGTTCGACAAGTACGAGGCGGGCAAGGGCTTCACCCTCAAGCGCAACCCGAACTGGGACCCGGCGACCGACCCGAACCGCAAGGCGCTGCCGGACGCGTACGACGTCAAGATCGGCCTGAACGCTGACGACATCGACAACCAGCTGATCTCGGGTGACCTGCACGTCGACATCGCGGGCACCGGCGTGCAGCCGGCCGCGCTGCCGAAGGTGCTGTCGGACCCGGCGCTCAAGGCGCAGGCCGACAACCCGGCCGTGGCGCGCCTCTGGTACGCCTCGATCAACCCGAAGGTCGAGCCCTTCACCAACATCGAGTGCCGCAAGGCCGTGATGTACGCGATGGACCGGACCTCGTTCCAGTCCGCCTTCGGTGGCGAGTTCGCGGGTGGCCAGATCGCCACCAGCATCATGCCGCCGCAGATCCCGGGCTACGCGCCGACCAACGTCTACCCGGCGGGTGCGGACAACAAGGGTGACCTCGACAAGGCCAAGGCTTCGCTGCAGGCTTGCGGCAAGGCCGACGGCTTCGAGGTGACCATGGGCTTCCGGGCCGAGCGTCCCAAGGAGAAGGCGACCGCCGAGGCGTTCCAGCAGGCGCTGGCCCGCGTGGGCATCAAGGTCACCCTGAAGGGCTTCCCGGTCGGCGACTACTTCTCGCTGTACGCCGGCAAGCCGTCGTACCGCAACAGCCCGTCCACCGCGCTGGGTCTGATGACCAACGGCTGGGGTGCCGACTGGCCGGACGGCTACGGCTTCCTGTCGCAGATCGTGGACAGCCGCGTCATCCGCGAGTCGGGTGGCTCGTCCAACCTGTCGGTCATGATCCCCGAGGTCGACCAGCTGATCGACCAGGCGCTGGCCGAGACGGACGTCAAGAAGCGTGAGGCGATCTGGGCCCAGATCGACAAGCGCGTCATGGAAGAGGCCGTCATCCTCCCGGGTGTCTGGTCCAAGGCGCTGACCCTGCGTGGCAAGGGCGTGACCAACGTCTTCGTCAACGAGGCCTTCGGTCAGTACGACTACCTCTCCATGGGTGTCGCGCAGTAACTCGCGCAGCAAGCGCACCTGCTCCAACCCACCTGGCAACAACCAAAGGTAGGTGAAGGCACGTGGGGGGCCGGTCCGGCCGGGCTGAGAAGCTCGGCCGGACCGGCCGCCCGGGCCGAAACTCGTGGTCACATTCATCATTCGCCGTACGCTCGGCGCGGTTCTGATCCTTTTCGTGGTCAGCCTGGCGACGTTCCTGATCTTCTTCGGACTGCCCCGGCTCGCCGGCGCGACCCCGGAGACGTTCGCCGCCCGGTACGTGGGCAAGACCGCCGATGCGCAGACCCAGCAGATGTACGCGGAGAAGCTGGGCTTCTACGACCCGCTCTACGAGCAGTACGGCCGGTGGATCGGCGCCGTCTTCACCGGCACCGAGTACGACTACGGCACGGGTGTCGAGCAGTGCGAGGCCCCCTGCTTCGGCTACTCCTTCCGCACCAACCAGCCGGTCTGGGAGGACCTGCTGGACCGGCTGCCGGTCACCGGGTCGCTGGCGCTGGGCGCCTCGATCATCTGGTTGCTCACCGGCGTCGCCGTCGGCGTGCTCAGCGCGCTGAGACGGGGCAGTTTCTTCGACCGGGCGGCGATGACCGGCGCCCTGGCCGGCGTGTCCCTACCGCCGTACTTCACCGGTCTGATGTTCCTCTACTTCTTCAGCTACAAGCTCGGCTGGACGGCGCCCGGCGCCACCTACGTCGAGTTCGCCGACAGTCCGGGCGACTGGGCGTACAGCCTGATCCTGCCCTGGATCACGCTGGCGCTGCTGAACGCCGCCGCCTACGCGCGCTTCACCCGCGCGGGCATGCTGGACACGATGGGCGAGGACTTCGTCCGCACCGCGCGGGCCAAGGGCCTCACCGAGAGCGTCGTGGTCACCAAGCACGGCCTGCGCGCCGCGCTCACCCCCATCATCACGATCTTCGGTATGGACGTCGGCCTGCTGCTGGGCGGCGCGATCCTGACCGAGAGCACCTTCTCGCTGAAGGGTCTGGGCTACTTCGCCATCGACGCCATCGGCAAGCAGGACTTCCCCCAGATCATGGGCGTGACGATGTTCGCGGCGTTCTTCGTCGTCGTCGCCAACCTGATCGTTGATCTGCTCTACGCGGTGGTCGACCCGCGGGTGAGGCTGTCATGAGCACTGTGATCTCCCCTCGTCAGGACCCGACCCGGACTCCGTTCCTGGAGCTGCGCGACCTGAAGATCCACTTCCCGACCGACGACGGCGTGGTCAAGTCCGTCGACGGGCTGTCCTTCTCGCTGGAGCGCGGCAAGACGCTGGGCATCGTGGGCGAGTCGGGCTCCGGCAAGTCCGTGTCCAGCCTCGGCATCCTCGGCATCTACCACCGCAAGAACGCGCAGGTGTCCGGCGAGATCTGGCTCGACGGCCAGGAGCTGGTCAGCTCCTCCACGGACACCGTGCGTGGGCTGCGCGGCAAGCGCATGGCGATGATCTTCCAGGACCCGCTGTCGGCGATGCACCCGTACTACACGGTCGGCGCGCAGATCATCGAGGCCTACCGGGTGCACAACAAGGTGTCCAAGAAGGTCGCCCGCAAGCACGCGATCGACCTGCTGGCCCGGGTCGGCATCCCGCAGCCGGACAAGCGCGTGGACGACTACCCGCACCAGTTCTCCGGCGGCATGCGGCAGCGCGCGATGATCGCCATGGCGCTGTCCTGCGACCCGGAGCTGCTGATCGCGGACGAGCCGACCACCGCGCTGGACGTGACGGTGCAGGCGCAGATCCTCGACCTGATGCGCGACCTGCAGCAGGAGTTCAACTCGGCGCTGATCATCATCACGCACGACCTCGGCGTCACCGCCGAGCTCGCCGACGACGTGCTGGTCATGTACGGCGGCAAGTGCATCGAGTACGGCAGCGCCACGGAGATCTTCGAGAACCCGCAGCACCCGTACACCTGGGGCCTGCTCGGCTCGATGCCGCGCCTGGACCAGGCCGTCACCGAGCGGCTGCTGCCCATCAAGGGCACCCCGCCGTCGCTGATCAACGTGCCGCCGGGCTGCGCCTTCCACCCGCGCTGCGCGTTCGCCGAGCAGACCGGCGGCCTGGACCGCACGGTGGTGCCGGAGCTGCAGCTCACCGGCACCAGCGGGCACCGGGTGCGCTGCCACCTGCCGGCGAACGTCCGGCAGGAGATCTGGCGCAACGAGATCAAGCCGAACCTGGAGGGTGCCGCGTGAGCACGTCGAACACGAAGGACGCCCTGCTGTCGGTGCGCGGCCTGCAGAAGCACTTCCCGATCACCAAGGGCCTGCTGCGGCGCAAGGTCGGCGCGGTGCAGGCGGTGGACGGCCTGGACTTCGACGTCATGCCGGGCGAGACGCTGGGTCTGGTCGGCGAGTCCGGCTGCGGCAAGACGACCACCGGCCGGCTGCTGACCCGGCTCATCGAGCCCACCGACGGGAAGATCACGTTCGAGGGCCACGACATCACGCACCTGTCGCAGGGCCGGCTCCGGCCGCTGCGCCGGGACCTGCAGATGATCTTCCAGGACCCGTACTCCTCGCTGAACCCGCGGCACACCGTGGGCGCCATCGTGGGCGCGCCGTTCCGGATCCAGGGCGTCAAGACGGAGCTGGGCGTCAAGCGCGAGGTGCAGAGCCTGCTGGAGCTGGTGGGCCTCAACCCCGAGCACTACAACCGCTACCCGCACGAGTTCTCCGGCGGCCAGCGCCAGCGCATCGGCATCGCCCGTACGCTGGCCCTCAAGCCGAAGATGATCATCGCGGACGAGCCGGTGTCGGCGCTGGACGTGTCCATCCAGGCGCAGGTCGTCAACCTGCTGGAGGACCTCCAGGAGGAGCTGGGCCTGACCTACGTCGTGATCGCGCACGACCTGTCGGTGGTGCGGCACATCTCCGACCGGGTCGCGGTCATGTACCTCGGGAAGATCGTCGAGATCGGCGACCGGGACTCGCTGTACCTGCAGCCGCGCCACCCGTACACGGCCGCGCTGCTGTCCGCGGTGCCCGTGCCGGACCCGCGCCGCCGCAACAGCGACCAGCGGGAGCGCATCCTGCTGACCGGCGACGTGCCCAGCCCGATCAATCCGCCGTCGGGCTGCCGGTTCCGCACCCGGTGCTGGAAGGCGCAGGACATCTGCGCGACCACGCCGCCGCCCCTGGTCCTGCACGGCGACGACACCCCCGGCCACCTGGCCGCCTGCCACTTCCCCATGGCCGACGGCGAAAAGCGCTGACCCCGTCCCACCCCGCCGCCACGCCGTCGCGCGGCGCACCCCGCGCGGCCACGGTCTCGCGGCGCACCCCGCGCGGCCAAGGTCTCGCGGCGCACCCCGCGCGGCCACGGTCTCGCGGCGCAACTCTTAAAGACTCGCGGCCTCAGGAAATTCCTGAGTCGGCCTGCGATCCCTAGGCCGCATAGTGGGCTGAAGCCCTGCGAAATGCCGAGCCTCCTTATATAGGCGCTCCCGCCGCTTGATGCTCTTAGTT
>NZ_JBFAOU010000124.1:0-23598 GCF_040675365.1 Catellatospora sp. NPDC049609
GCGGGACCGTCGGCTCGACGGTCCCGCGGCGGCAGGGTTCACGGACGCTGCGCGGGGGACTCGGTCTTCGCGGGGTCCCGCTCGGTGACCGGCTCGACGATCTCGTCGATCGCCTTCATCAGGTCGGCGTCGAGCTTCACGCCCGAGGCCTTGACGTTGTCCTTGACCTGCTCGGGCCGCGAGGCGCCGATGATGGCCGACGACACGTTCTGGTTCTGCAGCACCCACGCGATGGCGAGCTGCCCCATCGTCAGCCCGGCCTGGTCGGCCAGCGGCTTGAGCTGCTGCACCCGGGTCAGCACGTCCTCGGCGAGCCAGCGCGCGATGAAGCCGGCGCCGGACTTCTCGTCGGTGGCCCGCGAACCGGCCGGCGGCGGCTGGCCCGGCAGGTACTTGCCGGTCAGCACACCCTGCGCCATCGGCGACCACACGATCTGGCCGACACCCAGCTCCTCGGAGGTGGGGACCACCTCGGCCTCGATGACCCGCCACAGCATCGAGTACTGCGGCTGGTTCGACACCAGCGGGATGCGCAGCTCCTTGGCCAGCGCGTGGGCGGCGCGGATCTCCGACGCCTTCCACTCCGAGACGCCGATGTAGTGCGCCTTGCCGGCGTGCACGACGTCGGCGAAGGCGGACATCGTCTCCTCGAGCGGCGTCGCGTAGTCGTAGCGGTGCGCCTGGTACAGGTCGACGTAGTCGGTCTGCAGGCGGCGCAGCGAGCCGTCGATCGACTCCATGATGTGCTTGCGGGACAGGCCCCGGTCGTTGCGTCCCGGGCCGGTCGGCCAGTAGACCTTCGTGAAGATCTCCAGGCCCGCGCGGCGCTCGCCCTTCAGCGCGCGGCCGAGCACCTCCTCGGCGCGGGTGCCGGCGTACACGTCGGCGGTGTCGAAGGTGGTGATCCCGCTGTCGAGGGCGGCCCGTACGCACGCGGTGGCGGCGTCCTCCTCGACCTGCGAGCCGTGGGTGATCCAGTTTCCGTACGAGATCTCGCTGACGAGCATCCCGGAACGGCCCAAATGCCGAAACTCCATGCCCACGACCCTATGCCGGACGGTGGCGGCCCGGCACAGGAGGGGGTTGAATCTTCTACAACACGGGTTTGGTGTCGGCGAGCAGGCGGTCCAGCTCCTCCATGACGACCTGGCGGCTGGGCAGCTCGGGGTCGATGAAGGGGCGGCCCTTGCGGTCCAGCGCGCCCCAGCGGCCGGTCGGCCCGGCGATGAGGAACGCCACCGGGTGGATGACCAGGGCGGGGTGCACGGGCGGCACCACCACGGCGCCGGTGCGGTCCACCACGCCCTTGCGGCCGCCCGCGTCCACGATGGCCAGACCCTCGTCGGAGAAGCCGTCGACGTAGCGGCCGTCGGTGAGCGCGGTGGCGAACCCGGTGAACTGGAACGGCACCACGGCCCGGCCCTGCTTGTCGACCGCGCCCCAGCCGCCCCGGCGCACGGCGGCCAGGCCGCGGCGGAACGGGCGTACGTCGTCGAAGCCGGTGGAGATGACCACCCGGCCCTGCTTGTCGATGGCGACCCAGGCGCCCGCGCCGTCGCGCGACACCCAGGCCAGCCCGTCGGAGAACGAGCCGACGCCGAGCCAGCCGGCCCGGCCGTCGATGAGCCGGTTGCCCGCCTCGTCGATCAGCTCCCAGGTCTCCATCTCCGGGCGGCGGACCCACGCGGCGCCGTCGCGGAACGGCTGCACGTCGGCGAAGGCCGGGGCGATCACGGTCCGGCCGTCCGCGCCCGCGAAGCCCCAGCACTGCACGCGCTCGTCGAAGCGCGGCACCGGCGGCTTGCTGACCTGCAGGATCTCATCGGAGCTGCGCGGGTACGGGCCCATGCCGTTCTCGGCGATCTTCATCGAGACGGCGTCGAGCGCCATCTCGGTGCGCGCGATCAGCTCCGGGTCCTCGACCTTGCGCAGTTCCAGGGCCTTCTCGAAGTGGTTGAACGCCTCCATGTAGCGGCCCTGGTCCAGGCAGGACCGGCCGGCGTGCTCGTGCATGGTGGCGCGCAGCCGGTCGGGCAGCTCGCTGGAGTTGGCCTCGGCGAACAGCTTGTCGGCCTCGGCGAAGTCGCCGCGCCACTGCAGCACGTGCGCCAGGCGGGCCTTGGCCAGCGCGATCCGGCGCAGCTCGCCGGTCGCCTCGGCGTGCACCAGCGCCATCTTGCCGTCCGACAGCGCCTTGGTCAGGTCGCCGAGGATGCGCGAGACCACCGCGCGCAGGCTGAGCAGCCGCGCCCGGGTCGGGTTGTCGGTGGCCGGGGTGAGCTTCTCGGTGAGCCGGTCGCGGATCTCCCGCAGCTCGTCCGGGTTGTCCACCAGCTCGCGCAGCGTCTCGTGGTGGAAGCGCCACTGGTACGACGCGAGCACCTGCTCCGGGTCCGGACCGCTCTCGGCGGGGGGCTCGGGCTCGGCCGCCGCCAGCGCCGCGGCGGCGTCGCCGGTGACGGTGGGCGTGGCCGGGGCGGGCGCGGCCGCGTCGGCAGAGGCGCCGGGTGCGGTGCCCGGGCGGACCAGCGGGTGCAGCATCGTCGGCGCGGCCAGGGCGGTGGCGGCGCCGGCCGCGCTCGCGGCGACCGGCAGCACGGTGTCCGGGCTGGCCACGGCGGGCGTGGTCGGGGCGGCCGGGGAGACCGGGTTGACCGACACGGGCGCGGCGGAGACGGGCGCGGGCGACACGGGAGCCGTCGCGGCGGCCGGCTCGGCCGAGACCGGGGCGGCTGCGGCCGCCTCGCCGGACACCGGGGCGTCCTCGGTGACGGCGGGCATGGTGCCGGTGTCGGCGCTGGAGTGCCGTCCGCGCCGGGACGCCGCCTGCGCCGGGGCGCCCGCGGCGGCGTCCTGCGCCACGGGCGCGGCGGCCGGGGCGGAGAGGGGCTGCGCGGGTGCGGCGGCCGGGGCGGATGCCGCGGGCTGCGCGGGTGCGGCGGACTGCGCCGGGGAGGTCGGGGCGTCCTGGACCGGCGCGGCGGGCGCGGCCACGGCGGCCTGCACCGGCTGGGGGCCGGCCTGCGCGGGCTGTCCGGGAACCTGCTGACCGGCGCCCTGCTGACCGGGCTGGCCCGGGACCTGCTGGCCGGAGCCGTGGCCCGGGTGCTGGCCCGGGGCCTGGCCGTACGGCGGCTGGCCGGGCATGCCCGGGTGGCCCTGCTGCGGCACGCCGGGCTGGCCCTGGGGCTGGCCGTAGACGTGGCCCGGCTGCGGGCGCTGGCCCTGGGGCGGCCCGTACGGCGGCTGGCCCTGCGGCGGGCCGTAGTGCGGCTGGCCCTGGGGGCCGGGCTGGCCCTGCGGGCCGGGCTGACCGGGGCGGCCGTAGACCTGGCCCTGCTGCGGGCGCTGGCCCTGCTGCGGGCCGGGTCCCTGCTGGGGGCCGTGGCCCTGCTGCGGGTGGCGTCCCTGCTGGGGCGGGCCGTACGGCCCCGGGCCCTGCTGCGGGTGCGGCTGGTTGGGGCCGCCGTAGACCTGCCCCTGCTGCGGGCCGTTCGGGCGGTACTGCGGGCCGGGCTGGGGCGGCATGGGGCCGGGGCGGCCGCCACGCTGCGCGCCGGGCGCGTTCGGGTCCCAGTTGCCCTGCTGCGGCGGGCGCTGCCCGTTGGCGGGCGGGAACGGGCCGGGCGGCGGCCCCTGGCCCGCGTGCGGCTGGCCGTACTGCTGCGGCCCGCCGGGGTGCGGCTGGCCGGGACCGTACTGGCCGGGCTGCTGCTGGCCCTGCGGCGGCTGCTGGGCGCCCTGCTGCGGCGTGCCCTGCTGGGGCTGGTTCTCGGGGTTGTCCGACGGGGGGCGCTGGCCGGGAACGCGCGACCAGGGCGACGTTGGCGTACCGGCCCAGGCCGGCGTGCCGCGGTGCCGCTCGTCGGTGCGCTCGTCGCTCACGCCCCACCTCGCCTGGTCCAGGTCAGTCAAATGACACAAAATGCATCGCGAACCGGAATGCCACGAAGGTATCGTCACCCGGCCCGAAAAAAGATGCGGTTGCGAGTGGAGGGTACGGGGTGGGCTTCATCACCGCCACTGCGGATCGGCTCACAATCCGAAACTTCACCGAGACGGCGCGGCTGATCCGGACGTTGGGCGCGGCAGGTTTCCGGAGATTCTCGACATATCGCCAGGCCACGGTGGCCGCCACCGTCACCAACTCGATGTTCGGCTTCCTGCGCACCTACGTGATGCTGGCCGTGGCCGGCTCCGCCGCGGCGCTCGGCACGCAGGCCGCCGGCTACGACGCGCCCCGGCTGGTCACCTACGTGTGGGCGGGGCAGGGCCTGATCGGCGTGGTGCTGCTCTGGGGCTGGACCGACCTGGCCGACCGCATCCGCTCCGGCGACGTGGTGACCGACCTGCTGCGCCCGGTGCACCCGGTGCTCGGCTACCTGCTGCCCGATCTCGGCCGGGCGGCGTACGCGCTGCTCACCCGGTTCACCGTGCCGATCGCGGTGGGCGCGCTCGCGTTCGACATGTACTGGCCGCAGCGCGCCGCCACCTACCCGATGTTCGCGGTGTCCGTGGTGCTCGCCACGCTGGTCTGCTTCGCCGGGCGGTTCCTGGTCAACGCCGCCGCGTACTGGCTGCTGGACAGCCGGGGCGTGCTGGTGGCCTGGGCGGTCTGCTCAGGCGTGCTCGGCGGGCTGTACTTCCCGATCCGGTTCCTGCCGGAGTGGGCCGCGACCGCGCTCTACCTGGGCACGCCGTTCCCGTCACTGCTCCAGGTGCCGCTGGACGTGCTGGTCGAGCGGGACGCGGCGGCCGGGCAGCTCGGCCTGCTCGCGCTCCAGGCGTGCTGGGCGGCGGTGCTGCTGGCGGCCTGCGTCGCGGTGCAGCGGCGGGCCGAGCGGCGGCTGGTGGTGCAGGGTGGCTGAGGCGGCGGCGCCCGCCGTCGACGAGCCGCACCCGTCGCGCCCGCCGGATGAGACGGACCTGCCGGCGGCGGCCGCCGAGGCGCCCGCGTCGACCTTCGCGATCTATCGCGCCCTGGCCCGCGCGCAGGTGCGGGCACAGGCGTCGTACCGGGTGAGCTTCGCCCTCGACCTGGTCTCCAACGTGGTCTTCCTGGGCGCGGACCTGCTGACCGTGCTGGTCGTCTTCCAGCAGGTGCCGGTGCTCGCCGGATTCTCCCTGGCCGAGGCGCTGCTGGTGTTCGGGCTCTCCTCGCTCGCGTTCTCGCTGGCCGACCTGGCCGTCGGCAACATCGAACGGATGA
This sequence comes from Catellatospora sp. NPDC049609, assembly GCF_040675365.1. NCBI lineage: Bacteria > Bacillati > Actinomycetota > Actinomycetes > Micromonosporales > Micromonosporaceae > Catellatospora > Catellatospora sp. NPDC049609. The sequence continues at coordinate 5,210 of NZ_JBFAOU010000124.1, forward strand.
AGCACTACGTGCGCACCGGCCTGCTGGACGCGGTCCTGATCCGCCCGCTGGGCGTGCTGTCGCAGCTCGTCGTGCTGGACATCGGCCTGCGCCGGCTCGGCCGGGTGGCCACCGGCGTCGCCATGCTGGCCTTCGCCGCAAACCGGGCCGGTGTCCAGGCCACGCCGGCCAACCTGCTGCTGCTGGTGATCGCGCCGCTGGCCGGGGCGGTCTTCTTCGGTGCGGTCTTCGTCGCCACCGCCACCGTGGCGTTCTGGTGGGTCGAGTCCGGGGAGCTGAGCGCCGCGCTGACCTACGGCGGGCGCGACTTCACCGCGTACCCGATGACCATCTACGGCGGCTGGTTCCGGCACCTGCTCGCGTTCGGGCTCGGGTTCGGGCTTGTGGCCTACTACCCGGCGCTGATCCTGCTCGACCGGCCCGACCCGATCGGCGGCCCGTGGTGGCTGGGCTGGTGCGGCCCCGTGTTGGCCCTGGCCGCCGCGGGCGTGGCCACCCTGGTCTGGCGCACCGGCGTACGCCACTACCGCAGCACCGGCTCGTGAGGGGAATCGCGTGAACGTCATCGAGGTCGAGGGGCTGCGCAAGGAGTTCAGCGTGCGGGTGCGCCGCGGGCTGCTGCGCCGGGAGCGGCGCACCGTCGCCGCGGTCGACGGGGTGGACCTGGCCGTGCGGCGCGGCGAGCTGCTGGGCTACCTGGGGCCGAACGGGGCGGGCAAGTCGACGACGCTGAAGATGCTCACCGGCGTGCTGCACCCGTCGGCGGGACGGGTGTCGGTGTGCGGGCTGACCCCGGTGCCGCAGCGCCTGCAGCTGGCCCGGCGCATCGGCGTGGTGTTCGGGCAGCGCTCGCAGCTGTGGTGGGACCTGCCCCTGCGCGACTCGTACGAGCTGCTGCGCCACATCTACCGGGTGCCCGGCGCCGAGCACGCGGCGCGGCTGCGGCGCTGCCGCGACCTGCTCGACCTCGACCCGTTCCTGGACACCCCGGTGCGCCAGCTCTCGCTCGGCCAGCGCATGCGCGGCGAGCTCACCGCGGCGCTGCTGCACGGCCCGGAGATCCTGTTCCTGGACGAGCCGACCATCGGCCTGGACGTGGTGAGCAAGCAGGCCGTCCGCGGCTTCCTGGCCGAGCTGGGCGAGCGCGGCGACACCACGATCGTGCTGACCACGCACGACCTGGCCGACATCGAGCGGCTGTGCCGGCGCATCGTCGTCATCGACCACGGCCGCGTCGTGCACGACGGCGGCATCGACGCGCTGCACGCCCGCTACGGCTCGCAGCGCCGGGTGACCGTGGACTTCGACACCCCGCCCGCGGCGGTGCCGCAGCTGCCCGGCGTACACCTCGAAGGGCGGACCGGCCCGCGACTGGTCTTCACCCTCGACGGCACCGCCTCGGTCGGGGCCCTGGTCTCGGCGCTGAGCGCGCAGGGCGGCCTGCGCGACCTGTCCGTCGCCGAACCCGAGATCGAAGAGGTCATCGCCCGCCTCTACCGCGCCGAGCGGTAGGGCAGGGCACTGTGCGCTCGCCGACACCGGCTACCGGAACCGATCTTGGCTGGTTACACTCGGGGCTGCACAGGGCCGCAAGGGGCACGCTGGTTGGGTGGGACGGCGCGCGTGAAACCGCCGTACCTGGAGTATCCCCATGGCCGCCCGTGCCTCCTACCGTGAACTCGTCCGGCTGACCGGACCCTGGTTCCTCGTTCTCGCCTTCCTCGCCCGGCTGCCCGCTGCCATGGGCCCGCTCGGCGTGATCACCCTCGTCGTCTCCGCCACCGGCTCGTACGGCACCGGCGGCCTCGCCGCCGCCGCGTTCGGCGTGGGAGCCGCGCTCGGCGGACCCGTCGTCGGCACGCTCGCCGACCGCTTCGGCCAGCGCGTGGTCGGCCTGGTCAGCGCGGTCGTGGACGCGCTCGCGTACGCGGCGCTGGTCGGTGCGGTGCTCGGCGGTATGCAGGCCGCGGTGCTGCCGCTCGCCGCGCTCGCCGGGTTCGCCATGCCGCAGGTCGGGCCGCTGGTCCGGGTGCGCTGGGCGGTGCTGCTCGGCGACCGCGGCCAGCAGCGGCGCCTGCCCACCGCGATGGCGTACGAGGGCGCCGCCGACGAGGCCTCCTTCCTGGCCGGTCCGGCGCTGGTGGGCGTACTGGCCCTGTCCGGCTGGGCGGGCGCGCCGCTGCTGCTCGCCGCCCTGCTGACGGTGCTCGCCACGATCCCGTTCGCGCTGCATCGCACCGCCCCGCCCGTGCTGCGCGCGCCCCGCGGGGGCGGCCGCCGTGCGAGCCTGGCCGGGGCGCGCCCGAACGACCGGCTACCGCAGTCCGCCGCCGGGGACACGCGTATCGCCGGGCAGGCTCGTACCGCCGGGGACACGCGGACCGCCGTGCGCGGCGCGACCGCGGTCGCCCGCTTCCCGCTCGCCCGGGTGGCGGTGCTGGTCGCGGCGATGTCGGTGATCGGCGTCGTGTTCGGCGCCACGCAGACCGGGGTGACCGCCTTCGCCGACTCCATCGGCTCGGCGGGCTCCGCGGGCCTGATCTACGCCGTGCTCGGCGTCGGCAGCGCGCTCGCCGGGCTCGCCGTGGCCTGGCTGCCGGAGTCGCTCGGCCCGGTCAGCCGGTACGTCTGGTCGGCCGCCGCGCTGGTCGCGGGCACCGCCGCACTGCTGCTCGCGCACTCCACGGCCACCGCCCTGGGCGCCGTGGTCGTGCTCGGCGTGACCGCCGCGCCGTACCTGATCTCCGGGTACGCCCTGGCCGGGCGGCTGTCCCCGCCCCGGCACGCGGGCATGGTGATGACCCTGCTGGCCAGCGGCGTGGTCGGGGGCGTGTCGCTGGGCGCGGCCGTGGCGGGCCGCCTGGCCGACGCGTACGGCTACCGGGGCGCGTTCGCCGTCCCGCTCGCCGCCGCGCTGGCCGGCCTCGTGCTCGCCCTGCTCGTCGCCCCCCGCCTGCGCCGCGCTGCCCGCGCCGAGGCCGCCCGCCCGGCGGCCCCCGAGCCCCGCCACCCCGCTCTCACCTCCGCCTGACCCCTTGATCATCCGGATGCCCGGCGCCGGGATATCGTGGTCGGTAATCTGCGAAACGGCTTGAGGTGATTACCGAAGTGCGGGACGGACGCGACGCGGCGCTGTGACGCGACGCGGCGGCCATCGGTGCCGCCACCGGCGTCATCGGGCTGTCCTTCGGTGCGATCGCGGTGGCGTCCGGGCTGCCCGCGTGGGCGCCGCTGCTCATGTCCGTGCTGGTGTTCGCGGGCGGCTCGCAGTTCCTCGCGGTGGCGCTGATGACCGGCAACCCGTTCGCCGCGGTGCTCGGCGGCATGCTGATCAACGCCCGGCACCTGCCGTTCGGGCTGGCGCTGGGCGGCGCGCTCGGCACGAGCCGGTTCGCCAGGTTCGCCGGCGCCCACGTCGTGATCGACGAGAGCACCGCGTTCGCGCTGGCCGAGCCGGATCCGGCGCGGCGCGGCCGCACCTTCTGGGCGGTGGGCGTCGCCATCTTCGTCACCTGGAACATCGGCACGGTCATCGGCGTGCTGCTGGGCGGCGCCGTGGGCGACCCGGCGGCGTACGGCCTGGACGCCGCGTTCCCGGCGGGCCTGCTGGCGCTGCTGCTGCCCTCGCTGCGCGACCGGGCCACCCGGGCGGCCGCGCTCGCCGGCTCGCTCATCGCCGTGGTCGCCACGCCGCTGCTGCCCGCCGGTCTGCCGGTGCTGGCGGCGCTGCTCGGCGTCGTCGCCGCGGTGCTGCTGCCGACGCCCGCCCCGGCCGGCGAGAAGGCCGACGACGTGGTGCAGGGCGGGCGGCCCGCATGACGATCCTGCTGGTGATCCTCGCCCTGGCGGCCGGCACCTACGCCACCCGGCTGGCCGGGGTGCTGCTGCACGACCGCCTGGTGCTGCCCGAGCGGCTGCGGCACCTGCTGCCGATCGCCGCCACGACCCTGCTCGCGGCGCTGGTCGCCACGGCTGTCTTCACCGAGGCCGGGCGGCTGGCCGTCGGCGTGGCCCGCCCGCTGGGCGTGCTCGCGGGTGCCGTGCTGGCCTGGCGCAGGGCTCCGTTCGTGGTGGTCGTGGTGGCCGCGGCGGGCACCGCTGCGCTGCTGCGCCTGGCCGGCCTTCCGTGACAGCGGAAAAGAGCCGGGACCGCCGCTTCTCAGCGGCGATCCCGGCTCCGGTGGTGCAGACGTACTAGGCCTTGGTGGGGACGACGGGGTCGCCGAACTTCACCTGCGGCTGCGGCATGCGCATGCGGCGGAAGGTGATCGCGCGCATCACGGCGTACAGGTACAGCGAGCCCATCCGCTGCGTGGTCTTGGGGTAGTTCTCCTTGATCAGCTTCTTGATCTTCCGGCAGATGAGGAAGCTGTCCACGATCACGGCCAGCGCCAGCAGCAGCCAGATGACGTTCGCGGCGACCTGGATGCGCGGCTCGCGGATCTGGATCAGGAAGAAGATCAGGAACGCGCCACCGAAGAACCAGGTGCCGACGGTACGCCGGGAGTCGACGTAGTCGCGCACCAGCCGCCGCTCCGGTCCCTTGTCGCGGGGGAGCAGGAAGCGCTCGTCGCCCGCCTTCATCCCGGCCATGGCCTCGGCGCGCTCGGACCGGTTCTTCTCACGGGCGCGCTTGAGCGCCTCGCGGCGGTTCGCCGGCGGCGGCTCGGCCTTGCGGCGCTGCGCCTCCGTGCGCTTCGGGGTCGCCTTGCCCTTGCTGGGCGTGTAGGAGCGCGACGCGCGCACGATCTCCGACGCCTCGGTCTCGTCGACCTGGGGCTCGGCAGGGGCGTCAGTGGACTTTCGGGAGAACAACGGCACGCAGCAAGGGTAGCCGACCGCGCGCCCCGCCTGCCGCCCACGCCGCAACCCGCTGTGACCAGCGTCTCCAGCCCTGCGCCCGGTCCCCGCCCCCCGAATAGACGTTGGCCTATCTGGATGAAGTCGATCTCGAAAACTTCATCCAGATAGGCCAACGTCTATAGCGGGCCGGGCGGGCCGGGCGGGCCGGGCGGGCCGGGCCGGGCGGGGCGGGGCGGGGGGCCGGTCAGTGGCGGTCGCGAGCGCCGGCCACCGCGACCTGGCCCAGGCTGATGCCGCCGTCGTTCGGGGGCACCTGGCTGTGGGTGAGCACCTGGAATCCCGTCGCGTGCAGCCGGTCCACCGTGCGGGACAGCAGCAGCGTGTTCTGGAAGACGCCGCCCGACAGCGCGACCGTGTCCAGGCCGTGCCGCTCGCGTACCAGCACGCAGGCGTTGACGACCAGGTCGGCCAGCCCGGCGTGGAAGCGCGCCGCGACCACCGGCACCGGCACCCCGTCGAGCCGGTCGGCGACCACGGCCCGCACCAGGTCGGCGCCCCGCAGCGCCAGCACCGGATCCTCGCCGACCCGCGCCGCGTACCCGGTGACGTCGCCGCGCTCGGCGACCTGCTCCAGCTCCACCGCGGCCTGGCCCTCGTAGGTGACCTCGTCGCGCAGGTCCAGCAGTGCCGCCACCGCGTCGAACAGCCGCCCCGCGCTGGACGTCAGCGGTGCGTTGACGCCGCGCCGGGCCGCCTCGCGCACCGGCCGCCACCGCTGCGCCTGCCGCGCCACCAGCGGCAGCACCGGCAGGTCACCGCCCAGCCGGTCCAGGTAGGACACGGCCATCCGCCACGGCTCGCGCACCGCCGCCGCCCCGCCGGGCATCGGCACCGCTTCGAGATGACCGACGCGGGCGTACGCCGCCAGGTCCGCCACCAGGATCTCGCCGCCCCACAGCGTGCCGTCGTCGCCGTACCCGAGGCCGTCGAAGGCGACCCCGATCACGGCCTGCTGCACCCCGTGCTCGGCCAGGCAGGACGCGATGTGGGCGTGGTGGTGCTGCACCCCGACCGCCTCCACCCCGTCGCGCTCCAGCGCGTACGCCGTCGACAGGTAGTCCGGATGCAGGTCGTGCGCGACGAGCTCGGGCGTGATCCCGAGCAGCCGCTCCAGGTGCGCGATCCCGTCGGTGTACGACCCGTGCGTGCGGGCGTTCGCCAGGTCGCCGATGTGGTGCGACAGCGTCGCGTACGCGCCCCGGGCCAGGCAGAACGTGTTCTTCAGCGCCGCGCCGCAGCCGAGCACCGGACGCCGCAGCGCCCATGGCAGGCGCAGCGGGCGCGGCACGTACCCGCGCGAGCGGCGCAGCAGCATCGGCGCGCCGCGCACCACCCGGGCCACCGAGTCGTCGGTGCGCAGGTGGATCGGGCGGTCGTGGGTCAGCGCCACGTCGGCGATGCCCGCCAGCCGCGCCAGCGCGTCGTCGTCGGCGTACGCGATCGGCTCGTCGGACAGGTTGCCGCTGGTCATCACCAGCGGCCGCACGACGGTGCCGAGCAGCAGCTGGTGCAGCGGCGTGTACGGCAGCATCACGCCCAGCTCGCGGCAGCCTGGCGCGACGGCCTCGGCGATCCGGTGCGCGGGGTGCCGGGTGCGCCGCGGCAGCAGCACGATGGGCCGGGCAGGATGCCGCAGCAGCCGCGCCGCGGCGGGCTCCACCTCGGCGATCCCCGCCGCCTCCGCCGCGTCGGCCACCATCAGCGCGAACGGCTTGTCCTCGCGGTGCTTGGCGGCCCGCAGCCGCGCCGCCGCGTCGGGGTGCGTCGCGTCCACCGCCAGGTGGTAGCCGCCCAGCCCCTTGACCGCCACGATCGCGCCGCCGCGCAGCAGCCGCGCCGTCGCCGCGACCGGGTCGGCGCCCTCGCCGAGCAGCGCCCGGCCGTCCATGCCGACCAGGCGCAGCGTCGGTCCGCACGCCGGGCAGCACACCGGCTGCGCGTGGAAGCGGCGGTCGGTCGGGTCGGCGTACTCCTTCGCGCAGTCCTCGCACATCGCGAAGCCGGCCATGGTCGTGTTCGGGCGGTCGTACGGGACGTCGCGCACGATGGTGAACCGGGGGCCACAGTGGGTGCAGTTGGTGAACGCGTACCCCTGCCGCCGGCCGCCCCCGCCCGTCGTCTCGGCCAGGCACGCCGCGCAGGTCGCGGCGTCCGGGGCCACCTGCGCGGCGGGCGGGCCGGACGCGTCGCTGGCCACGATCACGAAGCCCGGCTCGCCGGTGACCGGCAGCGGCAGCGCGGTCAGCGAGTCGATCACCGCCAGCGGCGGGCGTTCCAGGTCGAGCGCCGCCAGGAACGCGTCCAGCGCCGCGCGCGGCCCCTCGGCCTCGATGAACACGCCCTCGGTGTCGTTGCCGACGTGCCCGTGCAGGTGCAGCCGCTGCGCGAGCGTGTAGACGAACGGCCGGAACCCGACGCCCTGCACGATTCCGGCGACGCGGACCGACAGCCGCTCGCGGGAGGTTTCGTCAGAAATCACCCCGTATGCCATGGCTCATTCTGCGGCCTGCGCCCCGAAAACCGGCGGACGCGCCCGGCCCGGTCCGCCTACAGTTCGCGGATGCCGCGCCCGCTGCTCTTCCTCGACGTCGACGGACCCCTCAACCCCTACGCCGCCAAGCCCTCCCGGCGCCCCGAGGGGTATCTCACCCACCGCATGGCGGTGGCCTCCGAGAGCGGGTACGACGCCCACGGTCGCCGCCGCAAGCCGCTGCGCGTCTGGCTCAACGCGGCGCACGGTCCGCGCCTGCTCGCGCTGCCGTACGACCTGGTCTGGGCGACCACCTGGGCAGACGAGGCCAACGAGTGGATCGCGCCGGTGCTCGGCCTGCCGGAGCTGCCGGTCGTGGCGTGGCCGCAGTCGTGCCAGGCCGGTCAAGACAGGCTGCACTGGAAGACGCGAGCGCTCGTCGACTGGGCGGACGGGCGCGACTTCGCCTGGGTCGACGACGAGCTCACCGACACCGACGCCGCCTGGATCGGCGCGCACCATCCCGGGCGCGCCCTGCCGTACCGCGTGGACCCGCGCCACGGCCTGCGTGACGACGACTTCGCCGCGCTGACCGCCTGGGGCGGGGTGCGCTCCGCCGGCGATGGGGCGGCGGGCTCGGCGGGCGGGGCATGATCGCGGTCACGTGTCAGAAAGCAGGGTGTGACTGCAGGTTCTGACCTCAAACAGCAATCTTGGAGCCGCGACGGGCCGGTGCGCCCCGGCGACGCGATCACCGTCGAGCTGCCCGCCGCGCGGCACCTGCCGCTCGAACGGGTCTGGGGCGTCAGGCGAAGCGTTCCACGGTCACCGGGAGCAGGCCGCAGGCCCGTGCCTCCTGGCGCAGCTCGTACAGCGCGGCGGGCACCGGGTCGGCGGGACCGTCGTGCAGGCGCACCGTGACGTCCACGGCCCAGCCCAGGCCGGCGCCGATGCGGCGCAGCTCCCAGGCCAGATCGTGCCGGCCGGCCGTGCCCTGCGTACGCCCCACGACGCGGCCCAGCGGGTCGAGGGCGGCGTCGACCGGGCGCAGCTGCCAGGCGGCGCACAGCTCGGCAAGGCCGGGCGGGTCGGCCTCGCCCGCGAGCAGGATCCGGTAGACCCGGCTGCCCGGCTCGGGGCCGTCGAACAGCGACAGCGGGGCCGAGTTCGGCAGCCGCCGGTGGTCCAGGAAGTTCAGGCGCAGCACCGCCTCCTCGTCGAGCACACCCCCACCGAGCATCCGGTACGCCGTCTCGGCGCCCTCGCGGTGCACCGGGCGCAGCCGGCCGCGCAGGTCGGGGTCGGCGCGCAGGGCCGCGCCGAAGTCGGCGGAGCTCCACCACCCGCCGGTGTCGACGGTCCAGCCGGCCGTGTCGAGTCCGCTCGCGGTGCCGTCCTCGCGCACCGAGAACTCCTCGACGACCAGGCCTTCGGGGCGGCCGTCGGACGGGCGCAGCAGCAGGTAGTAGTCGAGTGGCACGGTGGTGTGCAGGGGAAGGGTCACGGACCGATGATGCTCCCCGGGCAGCCCCGGCGCGTTCGCGACGCGCCGCGCGGTCCGGCCCCGGCGCGCTGACGGGCGTTTCGGTGCGTTCGGCGGCGTGAGGGGGCGCAGTCGTCCTGGGCATCCAGGGGCAACGGCGGGCGGCAACCGAGGGTGTCCGGTCGGCTGCGGGCGGCAGCCGAGAGTGTCCGGTCGGCGGCGGGCGGCCTCCGACGGAGGTACGCGACAGCGTCCGGTAGGCAGCGGGCAGCAGTGTCCGGGTCAGTGGCGGGCGACGCGTTCCAGGCGGACCTCGGCCAGGGCGCGGGCGTCGTAGGTGTTCTCCCGGTTCTCGGCGAAGTCGGCCAGGCGGCTGAGCACCTCCACGTTGCGGCCGTGCAGGGCCAGGTCGTTGACCTTGGTGCGCATCCAGCGCAGCGGCCCCTGGACGAAGTCCTCGACCAGGATGATCCGCGTGCGTGCGGGGTCGACGCGGACCAGGGTGAACGCGACCACCGCCTCGCCCAGTGGCCACATCCTGGCCCGCATCACCAGCCGGTGGGGCGGACTGCAGTCCACCACGTACGTCATGTCGGCCTTCGCCAGCGGCCACGGGCCCACCTTGTGGTGCAGCCGGCTGCCGACCGACGGCCAGTTGGAGTCGACGTCTCTGATGTGCGCGGTGCCGACGACCCAGTCGGCGTAGGTCCACCCGTCGGAGAGCACCGCGAAGACCCGCTCCACGGACGCCTCGACGACCCGTTCGGTTCGTGCCATGGCGCACTCGTACCCGAGGAAGTGATGAATTATGCATTTCGCCCCTATCGGTCAGCGCTGTCCGTCGAGATCCACCGACTTGCCAGGCAACTGGGGGAATCACTTCTCAAGATTCGCCCAGGTGCCTGGCAACTCGGGCGATCTTGGTGCGGGTGAGGGCGGGCGGAGAGGTTAGCGGGGCGGGGGAGCGGGTAGTCGGTCGGCGTCAGCAACCAGTCCGAAAGGAGGAGGAATCATGACCGCGATGAACCCGATCCCCTGGGACCCGTGGAGCTACAAGGAGGACCTCGACTACAAGACGACGGACGACGGCGGAGACCGCTCGATCGTCGGCTTCCACGTCGAGGCCACCGACGGTGGTATCGGCAAGATCGATGAGGCGACCGGCTCTGTCGGTTCCAGCTACATCGTCGTCGACACCGGCCCGTGGATCTTCGGCAGCAAGGTGATGCTCCCCGCGGGGGTCGTGAACAACATCGACTTCCTCGAGGAGAAGGTGTACGTCAACCGCACCAAGGCCGAGATCAAGGACGCTCCGGAGTACGACCCGGACCGTCGAGACGACTCCCTGTACCGGGACCAGGTCGGCACGTACTACGCCGACCGTCAGCCTCGGTGACGCACTGAGAGAGTGGGGCCCCGGCATTCGTGCCGGGGCCCCACTCATATGTGCTCCGGATCGGATCGGCGGGCCCTGCGAATGGCCGTCGCAAATGGATTCGCAAAGACGTTTGAAAGGCGTTGGGCGCGGGCAGGCGAATACCAACGACATGAAAGGAAGGGACACCGTGGAAATCACCGGTATCTTCACCGCCATCATCATCGGTCTGGTCATCGGTGTGCTCGGTCGGCTGGTCCTGCCGGGCCGGCAGTCCATCGCCCTGTGGCTGACCATCGTCATCGGCGTCGCCGCGGCCCTGCTGGGCACGTTCGTGGCGGACGCGTTCGACGTGGCGAGCACGGGTGGCGTCGACTGGCTGGAGCTGCTCTTCCAGATCGGGTTCGCGGCGCTCGGCGTCGCGCTGGTTGCGCCGATCGCCTCCCGGTCGAGCGTCGACTGAGACAGGCTCTGATGGGGCCGGGCATCCGCCCGGCCCCATCGCGCTGTCCGGGGCCGGCCCCGCGACGGTGAATGGCGCGGGCGGGGGTCAGGCAGGGGCGGGTGAGCGGGGCAGCTGCGCGGTGACGAAGGCGCGGACGAGCTCGTGCCAATGTCCCGCACGGCGGAGCATGCCGTGGCCGTCGCCGACCACCTCGTGGTAGGTGACGTTCGCGCCGGCCCGCCCGGCCGCGTCGGCGTACCGGCGGGAGGCGTGCGGGTCGGTGATCCGGTCGCGGTCGCCGTGGGCGATGAGCACGGTGCGCCCGGCGAGCTGGTCGACCGGATCGCCGGCCTCGATCCACGGCGCGAGCGCGCACACCGCGACGACCTGCGGCGCGCCCGCGCCCCACAGCGCGGTGCGGCCGCCCATCGAGTGCCCGACGAGGATCACGGGGACGCCGGGGTGGCGCCGGGCCGCCTCGTCCAGCGCCCACTCCAGGTCGCGGACCGGGTCGGCGGCGCCGCCGTTCCAGCCGCGATACCGGTACCGCAGGATCCAGATCGCGGTGTCGGCGGGCGGTTTCCGCAGGAAAGGCATCATGCGCAGGTACGCCGGGCGGCCCCGGTGCGCCCGGCCGCGTCCGTCGGCGGCCCCGCCGTGCAGCACGATCACCACGGTCCGTGGCCGGTCTGCGGCGTTGCGCACCTGCAGTGCCGCCCTGCGCATGTCTACTCCTTGTGTCGCCTGTGTGGTCGCCGCCGCCCTGCCGCCCGAAGCGGATCGGGGCGAAGCGGGGGACACCCAGTGTGCCTCGGTGGGAGAATCAACGCAGGGAACGACGCAATGAGGTGCTGGTGCCGTCGCGGTGGGCGCCATCAGCACGACCTCCCACATGATCGCGGGACGTGATCACACGTCCCGCGATCATGGTCGTACCACTATTTGTGCAGGCCACATCGCATGAGTCCGAGCGGCCCGATCTCCACCCGCCGAGAGTGCGCGCAAATTCCCAGGTCAGCGGCGTGGGAAAGATCCGAGACCGGTTCCGGGCGGCTCACGTCCAGCGGCGGATGTACTCGCCGTCGGGGTCGAACCGCTCCGTCTGGCGCTGGGGGCTGAACCGCCGGTACGGCTTGGTGTCCGTGCCGGTCCCGGCGACCCACTGCCAGTTGCCGTTGTTGTTGGCGACGTCGGCGTCCAGCAGCAGCCGGGCGAACCATGCCGCGCCCGCGCGCCAGTCCAGCCCGAGCGTCTTGGTCAGGTACGACGCCGTGATCAGCCGGGCCCGGTTGTGCATCCAGCCTTCTGCGGCCAGCTGCCGCATCCCCGCGTCCACGATGGGCACCCCGGTCGCGCCGGCCTGCCACGCCTGCAGCGCCACCGGGTCGTCCTTCCACTGCTCGTCCGCGTTCGGCCGGTACGCCTGCAAGCCGAGGTTGGGGAACGCGGCCAGCAGCTGCTGGTAGAAGTCCCGCCAGCACAGCTGCCGCAGGTACGCGTCGGGCAGCCCGCCGGTGGTGGCCAGCGCCAGCGGGGACAGGCAGCCGAAGTGCAGGTACGGGCTGAGCCGGGAGGTGGCGTCGCCGGGCATGTCGTCGTGCCGGTCCGGGTAGGCGGCGGCCTGCGGCAGCCACGCCTTCAGCCGGCGGCGGGCCTCGCTCTCGCCGCCGGGCATCGGGCTCGGCGACTCGCTCTTCGCGTCCCCGAGGACCGTGCCCGGATCGTCGCCGGTCAGCCCGTCCGGCAGCAGGATCTTCCGCGGGGTGGCCACGGTGGCCCGCCAGCGGTGCGCCTGCCAGGCCCGCCAGTACGGCGTGAACACCTTGTAGTGGTCGCCGCCGGTCGACGGGGTGACCTCGCCGGCCGGGACCACGGTGACCCCGGCGAACAGCTTGAGGGCGAGGCGCTCGCGGCCGCAGGCACGGGCGAGCCGCTCCTGGCGGCGCAGCGCGTACGCGGACACGTCGGCGGTCAGCGCGACGCCCTCGGCCCCCACCGCGCGGGCCAGCCGGATGGTCTCGGCGACCGGGTCGCCGGAGCGCACCAGCAGGTCGCCGCCGCGCGAGCGCAGGGCGTCGCGCAGGTCGCGCAGGCTCTCCAGCAGGAAGCGGCGCCGGTTGTCCGGGACGTCCAGCGCCGGGTCGGCGACGAACAGCGGCACCACGCGCTCGGCGTTGGCGCACGCGGCCGCGAGCGCGGGCTGGTCGTGGACGCGCAGGTCTCGGGTGAGCAGCAGCACGACAGTCTTCATGGTCATCACCAGGGCAGATAACGATGCAGCAATCAACGCAACTCTACCCTGCGGTACGCTCTCGGCGTGGCAGACGAGGACGAAGGTCTGAGCGCGGGCGCCGTGGCGCGGCGGCTCGGCATCGCCGTGACCACGCTGCGCACCTGGCACCAGCGCTACGGCCTGGGGCCCAGTGGGCACGACCCCGGCCACCACCGCCGCTACGACACCGACGACCTGCGCCGGCTGGAGACCATGCGGCGGCTCACCGCCCAGGGCGTGCCCGCCGCCGAGGCCGCCCGCATCGCCCGCTCCGCCACCGACGACGGCATCGCCCAGCTCGCCGAGGAGCGCCCGGCGGCCCGCGACGGCGGCGGCAACACCGTGGCCGTCGGCCGCGCCGGGGCGCAGGCCCGCGGCCTGGCGCGGGCAGCGATGCGGCTGGACGCGCTGACCGTACGCCACCTGGTGCACGACGCCGTCGCCGAGCACGGCGTCGCCGCCGCCTGGCAGGACCTGCTGGTGCCCGTGCTCGCCGGGATCGGCACCCGGCACGCCGCCACCCAGCGGCTGGTCGACGTCGAGCACCTGGTGTCGCGCTGCGTCAGCGAGGTCCTCGGCGCGGTGCCCCGCCCCGCGCCCGGCACGCCGGTGCCGGTGCTGCTGGCCTGCGCCGACGAGGAGCAGCACAGCCTGCCGCTGGAGGCGCTGGCCGCCGCGCTGGCCGAACGCGGGGTCGCCGCGCGGCTGCTCGGCGCCCGGGTGCCCCCGCGCGCGCTGTTCGACGCGGTGCGGCGTACCGGACCGGCGATCGTGGTGCTCTGGTCGCACATGCCGCACACCGCCGACGTGGCCAGCCTGCGCGAACTGCTCGCGATGCCGCACCGGCCGCCGGTGGTCGCCGCCGCCGGCCCCGGCTGGCCCGACGAGCTGCCCGAGGGCGTGCTCACGCCCAAGTCCCTGGAATCCGCACTGACGCTGGCCACCGCGGTCAGCGAAGCGGGCTGACCGGCCTCCTGCCTGCTGCCGCGCCCGCAGCCGCCTGGGCGCCGCGCCTGGGCGGCATGTTCGCGCCGATGACCTCGGGGGGTGGGTTTCGTCGGCGGGGACGATGATCCCGTGATCCGCACGGCCGTACGGTTCTGCTGCGACGGCCGGTTCCGGGGCGATGAACCCGTGCTTACGGTGGAGACGGCAGCGGTGCACGGCCGGCGCGGAGGAGAGTGGGTCGACGTGACGGAGCAGATCACCGCGGACGCGGTCGTGGAGGCGCAGGCCCTGGCCGACGCGGCGGCGCGGCGGCTGGACGTGCGCATGCGGGACCTGGCCACCGTGGCCGAGCAGCACGAGGCGGCCGACCTGCTGTGCCGGGTGTGGCGGGCGGACTCGCCCGACCAGCTCATCAACGGCGGGATGCTGCGCGCGCTGGAGCACTCGGGCAACTACGTCGTCGGCGCGTACCGCGACGAGGTCCTGATCGGCGCGGCGGTCGCCTTCTTCGGCGAGGGGCACCTGCACTCGCACATCGCCGGAGTGGACCCGGCCCGGCAGAGCGGCGGCGTCGGCTTCGCCCTCAAGCAGCACCAGCGGGCCTGGGCCCTGGCCCGGGGTATCGGCGAGGTGTGCTGGACGTTCGACCCGCTGGTGCGCCGCAACGCCCACGTCAACCTGCACAAGCTCGGTGCGACGGCGGCCGACTACCTGCCGGACTTCTACGGCGAGATGAACGACGGCATCAACACCGGTGAGGCGACCGACCGCATCTACATCCGCTGGGAGCTGCTGTCGCCCGCCGCGCGCGCCGCCGCCCGGGGCGAGACCACCGAGGTCGACCCGGCGGTGTGGGCCGCGGCGGCCGAGCTGCTCGGCCGCACCGAGCACGACGCGCCCCGCAAGCCCGCGCCCGCGCCGCCGCTGGACGGGCGGCCGCTGCTGGTGGCGGTGCCCGCCGACGTGGAGCGGCTGCGGATCAGCGACCGGGAGACGGCGCGGGCCTGGCGGCACGCGGTGCGCGACGCGATCTGCGGCGCGCTGGAGGCCGGCTACCGGATCACCGGGATGAGCCGCGACGGTTGGTACGTGTTGGAGGTCAAGTCATGAAGGTGACCGGGTTCGAGCTGCGCCGGATCGCGATGCCGCTGGTCAGTCCGTTCCGGACCTCGTTCGGGGTGGAGCACGAGCGCGACGTGCTGCTGGTGCGCGCGGTCACCGAGGACGGGGCCGAGGGCTGGGGCGAGTGCGTGGCCATGTCCGAGCCGCTGTACTCCAGCGAGTACGTCGACGCGGCCGCCGAGGTGGTGCGCCGGTTCCTGATCCCGGCGGTGCTGAGCCTGCCCGACGCCGACCCGTACCAGGTCGAGGTGCCGTTCGCGAAGATCAAGGGGCACCCGATGGCGAAGGCCGCGGTGCAGACCGCGCTGCTCGACGCCCGGCTGCGCGAGGCCGGCATGCCGCTGGCGGCGCACCTGGGCGCGGTGCGCGACCGGGTGCCCGCGGGCGTCTCGGTCGGCATCATGGACTCGGTTCCGCAGCTGCTCGACGCCGTCGAGCGCTACCTCGCCGAGGGCTACCTGCGGATCAAGCTGAAGATCGAGCCCGGCTGGGACGTCGAGCCGGTCCGCGCGGTCCGCGAGCGCTTCGGCGACATCCTGCTCCAGGTCGACGCGAACACCGCGTACACCCTCTCCGACGCCCGGCACCTGGCCAAGCTGGACCCGTTCGACCTGCTGCTGATGGAGCAGCCGCTGCCCGAGGACGACATCCGCGGCCACGCCGAGCTCGCCAGGCAGGTCCGCACCCCGATCTGCCTCGACGAGTCGATCACCAGTGCCCGCGCCGCCGCCGACGCCATCGCGCTCGGCGCGACCTCGGTCGTCAACATCAAGCCCGGCCGGGTCGGCGGCTACCTGGAGGCCCGCCGTGTCCACGACGTCTGCGCCGCCAACGGCGTGCCCGTCTGGGTCGGCGGCATGCTGGAGACCGGCCTCGGCCGCGCCGCCAACGTCGCGCTCGCCGCCCTGCCCAACTGCGTGCTCCCCGGCGACACCTCCGCCTCGGACCGCTACTTCAGCCGCGACATCACCGCCCCCTTCGTCCTCGCCGCCGGCCACCTGCCCGTCCCCACCGCCCCCGGCATCGGCGTCGACCCCGACCCCGCCACCCTCACCGAAGTCACCACCTCCACCGAGTGGATCGCCCGCTAGGAAAGGAAGGGCACCTTCTTATCGCTTTCCGTAGCGGAAGGTGCCCTTCTTAACGCTGCCTGAACGTGGCGCGCCCTAGGGTGTGCTGATCGAGGCGCCGGCGGCCTGAACAGGAGAAGAAGCGAATGCATGAGCTGGTACTGCGTGGCGGCACCGTCATCGACGGCCTGGGCGGACCGGCGGTCGTCGCGGATGTGGCGATCACCGGGGAGCGGGTGACGGCGGTCGGCGCGGACCTGGGCCCGGCCCGCCGCGAGCTGGACGCGACCGGCCTGGTCGTGGCGCCCGGTTTCATCGACCCGCACAGCCACTCCGACATGGTGCCGCTGATGGCCGACCCGCAGCCGTTCAAGCTGCTGCAGGGCGTCACCACGGAGATCGTCGGCAACTGCGGGTTCTCGTTCGCGCCGCTGGACGACGCGTCGATCGAGGCGGCGGGGCCGCTGTTCGCCGAGATCGCCGGGCCGGTGCCGGTGACGCCGCTCGACTTCGCCGGCTACCTGGCCGCCGTCGCCGCCGCCCGGCCGACCAACCACATCGCCGCCCTGGTCGGGCACAACACGCTGCGCGTACAGGCCAACGGCATGGACGAGGCGCTGCGCCCCGGCGCGCTGGAGCTGATGTGCCGGCTGGCCGACGAGGCGTTCGCGGCGGGCGCGGTCGGCCTGTCCAGCGGCCTGATCTACCCGCCCGGCAGCTACGGCGACACCGACGAGCTGGTCGCCCTGGCCCGGGTCGCGCACCGGTGGCACCGGCCGTACACCACGCACCTGCGCAACGAGGACGACCGGCTGGCCGAGGCCCTCGACGAGGCGATCGCCATCGCGACGCGGGCGCGCGTGCGCCTGCAGGTCTCGCACTGCAAGGTCGCCGGGAAGGCCAACCACGGCGGCGCGAAGATGCTGCTGTCGAAGCTGCACGACGCCCGCCTGGCCGGGGTGGACGTCCGCGGCGACGTCTACCCCTACCGCGCGGGCGGCACCTTCCTCAACGCGCTGCTGCCCGCCTCCGCGCAGATCGGCGGCACGGCGGCGCTGCGGGCGCGGCTGGCCGACCCGGCCGCGCGGGCCGCACTGCGGGCACAGGCCGAGGACCTGACCCAGCCCAACGGCTTCTGGGCCCGGGTGACCCCGGCCGACGTGCTCGTCACCACGCACCTGGCCCGGCCGGACGCGATCGGGCGCACGCTGGCCGAGTCGGTGGGCGACCGCGACGCCTTCGACGTGCTGTGCGAGCTGCTGCTCGCCGACCCCGGCGCGGGCATGGTGATCACCATGATGGCCGAGGAGGACGTCGAGACGATCATGGCCGACCCGCTGGTCGGCATCGGCTCGGACAACGGCCCGCCGGTCGGCCTGCAGCATCCGCGCACCTGGGGCTGCTTCCCGCGGGTGCTGGGGGAGTACGTCCGCGAGCGCGGCCTGCTCACCCTGCCCGAGGCGGTACGCAAGATGACCTCGGCGATCGCCGACCAGTTCGGCCTGGCCGGGCGCGGGTTCGTGGGCGTCGGCGCGGTCGCCGACCTGGTGGTGTTCGACCCGGCGACGATCGGCCACGACGGCACGTACGCGGTCCCCGACGTGCGCCCGGTCGGCGTCGCGCACGTGCTGCTGGCGGGTCGTCCGGTGGTCGTCGGCGGCGAGTTCACCGGCGAGCGCCACGGCCGGGTGCTGCGCGGCTGACTCCGAAACCGCGCCGCCACCAGGCCCACCGGTTGCGGGCGGCGCGCGTCGCCGCGGCTGTGGGTGCCGGGGGTCAAGAAGGGCACCTTCTTCTACATATGGCGTTAAGAAGGTGCCCTTCCTTTCTGGAGGGTTGCTGAGAAAGCCTGCTGGGTCGGGCCTTGTGATCAGTAGTAGTCGATGCGATGCTTCATCTACTCGTGTGGAGCCTCACGCGGATCGGGCGGCCGAGGGCATCCGGTTTCCGGACGGCGCCTGACTGGCCGCTGCATGGCCGTCGCCACCTCGTCGTCGTTCTCGGCCCGTACCCGGGACAAGCGGCCGGCACCCGCTCCCATGAGGAGAGCTCATGAGTATCCGCACGTTAAGGCGTCGTGCTGCGCTGTGCGCGGTCGGCGCCATGGTCGTGGTATCCGGGGCGGCCATCGCCACCCCCGCCCACGCCGCCGTGTCCTGCCAGGTCACCTATACGAAGGCGTGGGACAACGGCAGCGGCTTCGGCGCCAACATCACCATCACCAACACCGGCGACCCGCTGACCAACTGGTCGCTGACCTGGACCTGGCCCGGCAACCAGGGCAACATCCAGGGCTGGTCGGCCAACTACAGCCAGTCGGGCCAGAACGTCACCGCGACGA